>CAZWSD010000102.1:0-8121 GCA_964636535.1 uncultured Acidobacterium sp.
GTGAACTGGATTTCGGCACGGCCGGAGTTGCCGGTGACAATACGCATGCCTTCGACGATGGGCATGTTGATGTATGCCTGTGGAAAGGCGAGGAGATCGCCGCGGTAGACCTCTACGTTGCCGTGGACGTCACTGAGGCGGAGGGTGGGCTGGCTCACGGAGTTTGGCGGAGGAGGATTCTGGCCGTTCTGGGCACGCAGGGAAAGTGGGAGGAACAGGGAGAGCGCCAGCGCAACGGTAAGGGCGGGGATCTTCGCGAAGCGGAGATGAACTGGACGACGATGGTTATTCTGTTGCATGGCAACCCCCCTCGTTGCAGGTGTACCGCTACTAGTAGAAACGCTTTGGGACGGTGTAAGGTTGCGTGATTTTATTGTCATGAAGTTAAGGGAAGCTTAACGCAGCGCGGTGGATGGGCGCGCGGGCTGCTGTGCGGCTAGGGTTTGGGCGTGATGGATGTGGCAGATGGCGATGGCGAGAGCGTCGGCGGCGTCGGCGGGCTGTGGAGGCTCGGGAAGGTTGAGCAGGCGGGCAACCATGAACTGGACCTGCTCCTTTTGGGCGAGTCCGTAGCCAGTGACGGTGGATTTGATGGTGAGCGGGGCGTATTCGGCGAGGGGCAAACCGGCATTGGCGATGGCCAGCAGAGCGATGCCGCGGACGTGGCCCAGCTTCAGGGCGGACTTGGCATTAACGGAGTAGAAGACTTCTTCGACAGCCACGATGTCCGGATGGTGATCGGCGAGGAGAGCAGCCAGATGCTTGTGGACGAAAGCGAGGCGCTCGGGAAGGGCGAGTTTTTTGGGCGGAGAGATGCCGCCGAAGGCAATCGAGACGAGGTCGAGGGAGTGGCTGGCGCGGCCGGAGGTTTGGGTGGTTTCGACCACGCCGTAGCCGGTGGTTTCAGAGCCGCAGTCGATGCCGAAGACGCGCATAATTCACCGGAGCAGCGCGCCGCTTAGCGGGATATCCCCTCCAGCGGCGAGCTGGCGGTGGCGTAGAGTTTGCGCGGCATGCGGCCGGCGATGTAAGCCTGACGCCCGCCGAGGACGGCGTGCTGCATGGCTTCGGCCATGAGGACGGGGTTGGCGGCGGCGGCGATGGCGGTGTTCATGAGGACGCCGTCGGCGCCCATTTCCATGGCGAGGGCGGCATCGGAGGCGGTGCCTACGCCGGCGTCAACGATGAGCGGGACTTCGGTGATCATTTCGCGGAGGATGGCGAGGGTGGCGCGGTTCTGGATGCCGAGACCGGAGCCGATGGGTGCGGCGAGGGGCATGACGGCGGAGGCTCCGGCGTCTATGAGGCGTTTGGCAAATACAACATCATCAGAGGTATACGGAAGAACCGTAAAGCCTTCCTTCACCAAAGTGCGGGTAGCTTCAAGAGTGGCCTGAACATCGGGGTAGAGGGTAGCCGGATCGCCGATGACTTCAATTTTGACCCAGTCGGAGAGGCCGACTTCGCGGGCGAGGCGGGCGGCGCGGATGGCTTCCTCGGCGGTGTAGCAGCCGGCGGTGTTGGGCAGGAGGAAATAGCGCTGGGAATCGATGAAATCGAGGAGGGATTCTTTGGAGCGATCGAGGTTGACGCGACGGACGGCGACGGTGACGATCTCCGCGCCGGAGGCTTCGATGGCGCGCTGGGTTTGGGGGCCGTCCTTGTATTTGCCGGTGCCTACAATGAGGCGGGACTGGAAGGCCCGCCCGGCGATAACCATGGGTTCCATGAGTTGATTGTAAGCCGAGGCTGGTTTTTGCGAGTGGGCGAGGAAAAGAGAAAAGCCTCCGGGAGTCCGGAGGCCGGTTGGAGCTGCCAGAGCCTAGTTTTTCTTTTGCGAGGAGCTGGAACTGTTGTGCTGGGGCCGGGTGGTTCCCTTTCCTCCATCGCCGATTTGACCGGTGGGTTTGGAGCGGTAATCGGAGAACTGCTGTTGCGGGGGCAAGAACGTGACGGTGATGTTCCTGGCGGGCTTGTCGATTTTGTAGATCTGGCCAAAGGTCTGATAGTCATTGTCGACGACCTGCAGGACGAGCGTATCGCCGACCGGAATGACGGTGATGACCGCCTTGCCCTGGCGGTTGGTTGTCATTTCCATGTAGCCGTCGGGGCGATTGTCGCGCGTGCTGTGGAAGATGACGTGGGCGTCGTTGATGGGCTTATGGAACCGCTCGCTCATGACGGTGACGGTGATCTTGGCGGTGGGCAGCAGAGGCTTTTCCTTGCGGAAGCGGTCACGGCCACCGTGCCACCAGGTGGCGAACAGGGTGGTGGGAAGCACGAGAAGCACGATCAACGGGACAAGGCGCCGGAAACGAAGGGCAATTGCCATAGTGGGCATTGTAAAACTCCCGGGGAAGTGATGGAAAGTCGATTGGGCGCGAGAGGTGCATAACGAGGACCGTCCGGTATCGCCTGTTAGACGTTGCCGAGGCCGGAGGGTATACATGCGACGGGGAAGTTGCGATGTAGGAGAGGCAAGAAAAACGGGGCCGGAAGGCCGGCCCCGCAGGGATCGGAGAGATCGAGAATTTTCAGAAAGTGAGGTGGAGAGCCATTTCAATGATGCGGTTGCTGCCGATGGTGCTGGTGACGGCACCGATGGGCGAGTTGGTATTGGTAGGCACGGTAAACAACTCATAGGCGCAGGCCTGGCTGGAACCCTGGCAGGTTCCTGTTCCGGGAGTGTTTGTCCCGTTTGGAACCGAGACTGGGCCGGGAGATGGCTGGACCTGGGTGCCCTGTGAATAGGGGTAGTAGGAGACCGACGGGAGTGAAAGCTCAAGATAGGTCTGTGAGAGCTGAATATTGTTCTGTGGAACGTCGAAGCTGGGAGTGTTGGTGATGTTGAATATCTGAAGCTGATAGTTCAGGTTGTAGCGATGACGCATCTGGAAGGTTTTCTGGATGGTGATGTCAGCGCGCTTCTGGAAGCTCTGGCGGAAGATGTTGCGCTGGCCAGGAACAAAGTTTGTTTCATAGACGTCGCAGAGAGGGCCACCACCCGGACCCGCGTTGCCGCCGTCCGTGGTGGTATCGCAGGGCGGGACGCCTTCCTGACCTGGCTGCAGGAGCGGAATCTCAAAATCAGCGGCATTCAGGGAGGAGAGATTGGGATTGACCTGGGCCATGGCGCCGGTGTGGCCGGTTTCCGCCTGCCTGGGAGTGATGCCCTTGCGGAGCGGAAGCACAGGGTTCATGAGGGTGATGTTGGAGCCGAAGTATTCATTTCCGACCGAGCCCGAGTAGTCATAGATGCTGTAGGGCATCCCGCTCTGGAATACGGCGATGCCTTCGAGGGTCCAGCCGTTGGTGAGGAGGTGAAGCGGATTCCGATCACCCTTGATGACGGATGGGAAATCGTAGACGAAGTTGGCGGTGGTCACATTGGTGCGATCAAAGTCCGCGTCGGCATAGGAGCTGCGCAGGTCCCTTGGATTGTCACCGGTGAAGAACAGGCCGATGTCGCTCTGCTCGTCTAGAGTGTGCGACCAGGTGTAGGAGACGCCGAACTGCAGGCCATGCGACATGCGACGCTGGATGTGAGCCTGCAGGGCGTCGTAGGACGAGATGCCGACGGAGCTGAATGAGGCGGAGTTGGGATCGTAGCCGACGTAGGGCACGCGGAGATCGACATTGCCGCCGCTGTAGGTGTCATAAGGCTCGTACTTATCGACATAGGGATTGCCGGCGCTGTCGTTGGACGGGCTCAGGGTCTCCACGCCGTAGGAGTAGATCTGGCCGTTGATGGGGTTGTTGGGGGTTGCGATGCCGGGTTCGTTGAACGGAATTGGGATGATCTCATGCTTACCGCGGTTTCCGACGTAAGCAATGTCAATCAACGTGTTGTTCTGGGGCTGGTATTGGAAGTCCAAGGTCCAGTTCTCGGAATAGGGCAGCACGTTATTGATATTGTAATTACCGATGATAGCGGGGATATCTTCGCAACCGAATCCGGAGACTGTGACGTAGTTGTAGATGTTCATCGCCGTGCAATCGGTCTCCTGCTGATCGAGGGTGGGCAGGGTAGAAGCGATGTTACTCGGGTTGGTCGGCGGAGTGATTTTGGTGAAGGGCTGGCTCAAATTGCCATCCGAGTAGGTGTAGGCGGCAAAGGGAGCTTCCTGGGTGACGCCGAAGGGTCCGCTGATACCGCCGCCGGCGGGCGGCGAGAGGTACTGGAAGTATTCGCCGCGGTTGTAGTACATGCCGTAACCTGCGCGCCAAACGACCTTGTTGTGGAAGGCCTTCGGCGACCAGGCGATGCCGATGCGAGGCGCAATGCCCCACTGACGTCCCTTGAGGGTGGAGTCGCTGGCGCCGGGTGTGCCGTATTGCTTATTGTTGCCGGCCACAATGAACCCGGAGTTGGTGATGGCCGAGGGGCTGGCCTTGTAGCGGCTGGGATCGAAGTTGAACATAAGGCCGTTTGCTTCCCGGAAGGGGCCGTTGAAGTCGTAGCGGAGGCCGCCCGTAACGGTCAGGTTGGGCAGAATCTGCCATTTGTCCTGCACGAAGGCGCCGGCATCATCGGAGCGGTAATGACGGTTCGCATAGCCTTCCAGAACCGTGCCGGTGCCCTTCAGAGTGCCCTGCAGGAAGCCGGGAAAGTTCCTGGTGCTGAGCTGGGCGTGGCCGATGCGGTTGTTCTTGATGTTGAGCTGGTTGTAGTCGAAGTTAAACCCAACGCTGACGGTGTGGTTTCCGAGCGTGAAGATAGCATTTGTCGAGGGAGAAAAGCGGTTTTCGAAGTACCCCTGGTCCACAAAATCAGAAGCCGGGCCGACATTGAGCGAAAATGCGTTGGAACTGCTCAATCCGAAGTCGCCCATTGAGATACCGGGGAAGTAATTGCCGCCGGGAACGGACATGCCCACATCGGAAGCCGAAAGCGCCTCGTCATAGCTGCTGTAGACCTTCTGACGGGAGAACCCCATGCGCTGTTCCCAGTTGATGTTTGAGCCGATGGTGATGGAGTTATTGAGCGAAGCGACCTGCGAGCCCGAGTCTTCGTGTTCAGGAAATCCCAGCGTATTGCTGCCGGCGAAGGGGCTGATCGCCGGAGTGTGCTGGTAGTAATACTTCGCGGTCATGTGGTCGTTGGAGGTCGCGTTGAAGTCCAGCGATGCGACGGCCTGATCCCCCTTGAAGATGGAAGTGCCGATGAGGGAGGTATCGCCGGCGCCGTTCTGGAGGTTGGAGAGTGCAGAGCCGTTTGCGCCGCCGCCGATGACGGAAGGAATGAGGTACTGGCCGTCCGGGAGCTTGGCCTGGAGAATATCGATGGCAGTGGTATTCCAGCCGGATTGAGGAATTTTCTGCGCTCCGTTTGAGGCGCAGTCTGCGTTTCCGGTGGTCGCCGTGAAGTAACTACAGAGCGCGTTCTGGATACCGGCGAGGCTGCGATCGTTGGTTAGGCCAAAAGGAACCTGCATGCGGGAAATGGCGCCGAACTGGTCGGAGGTGTAGAGGTGCTGGTAGCCGAGGAAGAAAAAGAGCTTGTTCTTGATGATGGGCCCACCAAGGGTTCCGCCGGCGATCCATTTGTGAAGCGACGGGTTGGCGTAAGCGGGATCGATGGTATGGAGGCCGAGATCCTGGTTGAAGAAATAGGGATTGGCATTCCAAGCGCCGTTGCCGTAGTGGCCATAAAGCTGGCCGTGGAATTGATTGGAACCGGTAGAGGTGCTGACTTCCACGTGAGCGCCGCTGGTACTGCCCTGATCTGCGCCGTACATCGAGGTCGTGACCTGGACCTCGTTCATGAATTCGGGCGGCGGCGAGGCGAGGCCGTTGCCATTGGAGCCATAGACGGAGGCGGTGTTGTTGCTGATGCCGCCGATGGAATTGCCCTCGCCGATATTAAAGTTGGCGCGTTGTGAGGCTTCCTGGCTGGCGCTGAGACCATTGAAGAGGTTTGTGATGTTGACGCCATTGACGGTGTAGGTGTTGTCAGTGGCGCGCTGGCCGTTGGCGAAGATGTTCTGGTTCCCGAGGCCCTGATCGGTGCCGACGCCCGCGAGGAAGTCAGCGCTGGTGCCTGGAGCCAGGATGGCGAGCTGGGTGAAGCTGCCGGTGGCGAGCGGCACGGACTGGATTTCGGCCTTGTTGAGGGTGTAGCCGTTGGTCGTGTCCGTATTGTCAAGCATGGGATTGGCGTTGACCTCTACCGTAGTGGAGCTGCTGCCAACCTTGAGCGTAACCGGGAGGGTGGTGGCAAGGGCCGAATGGACCGAGACGTCCGGGTAGCGGGCCTTCTGAAACCCGGCGTGGTTGACAGTGATCTTGTAGGAGCCGATGGAGAGATTCAGAACCTGGAAGGTGCCATCATTCCTGGTCATGGTGGAACGCGTAAGACCGGTAGCGTTGTCGACGACGGTTACAGATGCGCCGGGGATGGCCGCACCGGTCGAATCGACGACCGTACCGTTGATGGAACCGAGGGTTTGCTGAGCCTGCAGGCTGGGGGGGAGCATAAGAAGACAGGCAATGAGCGGCATTGCGAGGGCATAGGCCGCCCGTCGTACTTGCATCATGTTTTTAGCCTCAAAGCGAAGTTGAAAATGCGATTTCGTTAGATATCAGTGGACAAACGCTGTTCTACGTCCTCTCAAGGGTAACGACGGTACCCAGACAACAATGTGAAACCATTGTGAAAAGGAACCAGGAGGAACTAAGTTTCCACAGTTTTTTGAGAGCAATGTAGCACTTTGCCGCCAAACTGCAAGCAAATTCGCACGGTTGCGAGAGAGTTAATGGGGGCGGGATCAGTCTTTTCGGCGGGAGGAACCGCCCGAGAACCGGCGGTTGATACGTGCCATCATGCCGAGGATCCAGTGGGCATCATCGGCGGAGAGTGGGTGACGCTGGAGCATTTCGCGGAGCTGGAAGAGGATGCTTTGGTCGGCGCCGGGCTTTATGTAACCGGAATGGTGCAGAATTCGCTGGAGGGCCTGGGCGAGGCGTTCGCGATCGGCAGAGGTGGCGGGCGCGGGGAGGGACGGTGCTGGGGGTGCCGCGGGGCGGTTGTCGCGGGCGAGCTCATAGAGGCAGATGGCGACGGCCTGGCCGAGATTGATGGATTCCTGCACGGGCTGGGTGGGGATGTGAAGGAGCGCGGAGCAGTGGCTGAAGTCGTCTTTGGAGAGGCCGGATTTCTCGGAGCCGAATACGATGGCGAGACGGCCGGAGGGGATTCGGGTGTGGAGTTCGGAGCTGAGCTGGGGCAGCGAAAGAATGGGTTGCAGGGGCTGGCGGCGCGCTATGGCGGCGGTGCCGAGGACGAGGGCGCAGTCGGCGACAGCATCGGCAAGGGTGGGAAATTCGCGGGCGGAGGCGAGGACGGCGGATGCGCCGACGGCGGAACGAGCTTCCTGCCAGGAGGGCTGAAATGGCTGAACGAGGCGGAGGTCGGCGAAGCCGAAGTTGACCATGGCGCGGGCTACCGCGCCGATGTTGAGCGGATTGCGGGTACGCACGAGGACGATGGAACAGTCCTCGCGGCGGAGGGCGAAAGCCATACGTCGATTGTAGAGACTGGTGGGGTGGAGGATGCCGGAAATGCAGGTGGGCGCGGCGGAAGCAGCCGTAGAGGACGGATGGTGGCAACGGAGGTGGCGGATTCCGGAGAGCGGCGGCCGGCCGGCTTGGTAGGTAACTGGCTTTGATACAAATATATCCGCGGGGCGCGGGTGGGGATGGAGACGACATCGGACGAAGTGGAATGGCGATGTTCCGAGACCCAATGTATGGCGGAAGCGACTACAATTTCGGGTTCGAGGAATTATGAAGACCACGAGACGGGAATTTATCGGCAGCGGCTCGGCGACACTGATGGGTGCGGCGATGGGAGCACGAGGAATGAATCAGACAGCGAAGAAGAAGACGCCGGGAGCCCCGCCGGCATTTGCAACGGCTCCGCCGGCGGGCCCGGCAGTAAACGCGGCGACGTTTGCGGAAGCGGAAAAGCTGGAGCGAGTGACGATGACGGAGGCGCAACGGGCGGAGGCCGCCGGGAGCTGGCAGCGGGCGATGGCTCCGCTGTATGCGCGACGGACGGGACCGCGGAAGGTGGAGTTGGCGGAGACGCTATTCCCTGCCTCGGGGTGGAACCCGGTGATT
>CAZWSD010000102.1:8221-9359 GCA_964636535.1 uncultured Acidobacterium sp.
GGACGGGCGCGATGACCTTGTGCTGGTCGCTGGACAAGCTGGGGCCAATGGCGCGCACGGTGGAAGACACGATGCTGGTGCTCGAAGCGATCAGCGGACCGGACGCGGGCGATCCGGATTCGAGGGCGAGCTACCTCGATTACGATGCGGCGGAGGCGGTGAAGGGACTGCGGGTGGGGTATTTCCCTGAGTGGATGCAGCAGGCGACGGATGTGGACCGCCATGCGTTGGAGAGTTTGAAGGAGCTGGGGCTGGAACCGGTGGAGGTGAGCCTTCCGAAGTGGCCGTACGACTCGCTGAATGTGATTCTGTTCGCGGAGGCGGCGGCATCGTTTGAGAAGATCACACTGGACGGCGAAGTGGACGAGATGAAGATGCAGACGCCGGATGCTTGGCCCAACATCTTTCGACAGTCGCGATTTTTGTCCGCGGTGGATTATGTACAGACGGACCGGATGCGGCGAATGATGGCCGAGGAGATGGTGAAGATCTTTGATCGGGTGGAATTGTTGCAGGTACCGTCATTGCAGGATGCGACACTGACATTGACGAACTTCACGGGGCATCCCTCGCTTACGCTGCGGGCGGGGTTTGTGGAGGTGAGCCAGGCGCGGAGCGACTGGGCGCCGAATCCGGCGATGCCGCTGCCGACTTTCAACCCGCCGCGGCGCGTGCCGTATGGGGTGACGCTGATTGGGAAGCTGTTTGAGGAAGGAACGATTGCGCGGGTGGGCAAAGCGCTGGAGGACAGATTGAACGTGTGGCAGGAGCGTCCTAAGGGGTTTTAGATTTCGCAATATCCGTTTTGAAACTGAGGGGCGGAGAGCAGGTTTGCGCGGCGAAGATTTTCAGGATCGCAGTCAGAATCGTGCTAATCTGGAGTTGATCGTTGAATCTGGTCTGGTATTTGCCTGTTCTGCTCCTGCTCTACTCGCAACACCCGTATTGAGATTAGCGATACATTTGAGTAGTTGAAGGAAATAAGAGTAATGGAACAAGGTACAGTGAAGTGGTTTAACGATGCGAAGGGTTTTGGATTTCTGAGCCGCCCAGGTGGTGAAGATGTGTTCGTCCACTACACCGCCATCAAGACAAACGGCTTCCGCTCTTTGCAGGAAGGTCAGGCAGTGCAGTTCGA
>CAZWSD010000103.1:0-9355 GCA_964636535.1 uncultured Acidobacterium sp.
GAAAACAAGCGCCGCGCCGGGGGATGCGCGGCATCCTGTTTTGGTGGGTGTCTGAAATCAGCGGCCGTGCTCTTCAAGGTACTTTTCGACTTCGAGGGCGGCCATGCAGCCGGTTCCGGCGGCGGTGATGGCCTGGCGGTAGCGGCGGTCCTGGACATCTCCGCAGGCGTAGACGCCGGCGACGCGGGTGTGGACGTAATCGCGCGTGATGATGTAGCCGTCATCGTCGAGGTCGAGCTGGCCGGCGAACATTTTGGCGTTGGGCTCGTGGCCTATGCCGAGGAAGAGCCCGCTGATGGGAAGGATGGTCTGCTCGCCGGTGACGCGATCTCGCAGGCGGACACCCTTCACATCTTTTTCTTCGACGCCCAACACCTCTTCGACGATGACATCGGTGAGAAATTCTATTTTGGGGTGCGCCATGGCGCGGTCGAGCATGATGCGCGACGCGCGGAAGTGGTCGCGACGGTGCAGGACGGTGACCTTGGTGCAGAAGCGGGTGAGAAAGAGCGCTTCTTCCATGGCGGAATCGCCGCCGCCGACAACAGCAATCTCCTTGCCGGAGAAGAAAAAGCCGTCGCAGGTTGCGCACGAGCTGACGCCGTGGCCGATGAGCGCCTGCTCGGAGGGCAATCCGAGCCAGCGGGCGGATGCGCCGCTGGCAATGATGAGTGTTCGGGTGTGGAGCTTTTCTCCGTTCCCGAGGTCGAGCTCGAAAGGATGCTTGCTGAGGTCGGCCTTGGCAAGATGGCCCAGACGGAACTCAGCGCCGAAGCGCGAGGCCTGCGTGCGCATGTTGTCGATGAGCTCGGGGCCCTGGATGCCTTCGGGCCAGCCGGGAAAGTTTTCTACCAGCGTTGTGATCGAGAGCTGGCCTCCCGGCTCGTGGCCTTCGAGAACGAGCGGCTTGAGATTGGAACGTGCGGCGTAAATGGCGGCCGTGAGTCCGGCGCAGCCGGAGCCGAGGATGACGGTTTCGCGAACGGTGTCAGACATGTACGTAAATTATGTTACCTGCTGGAGATGGAATTGACCTCGGGTCAATCGCTTTGATTATGAGATTCCGGCGCCGCCCCTTGCGATGCAACCGTGCCATTACGATGGAGCCATGGCAAACCTTACTCTTGTGTATGGTCTTCGGCTGCTTCCAGCCGAAGAAGTGGCTTCTATTGGCGATGCTCCGATTGAGCTGAAGAACGGCAATACGGCGCGGGTGACGATGCACGTACTGGAGGGTACGCGCGATGAGATAGAGGGGCAATTGCGGCAGAGCATTGACGCATTTTTTGATTTTTTCCCGGAAATTTGAGGATTTTTGCAGGTGCGCGGAGTGGGAGCGCCGACTCCCAAATCGGGAAGACGACCTGGGCCGCATTTTCATTCCGAAATTGCGCCGGGAAAAGAATGGAGTTTGGGACTCTTGAAGAGGGCGCAGCGTGGCGAAATAAGAGCGAAGCCTTCCGGGGAAACCGGTGGGCGGAGAGCTTGCCATGCGATTCAAGGAGCTGTTCCCGTGGTTGGCGTTCGGCGTCGCGGCGCTGGCGCAGAGTCCGTTTGCCGTAGCGGGAGGGCCGCGCTGGTACGCGGGAGCGGGGTATTTTGATCCCGCCGCAATGGGCCAGCCGGTGGTGTGGAAGAACGGCCAGGTGACCTACTACACCGACCAGGGTGCGCTGAGCCCGATCGTGAGCAACTCGCAGGCGAACTCGATGATTGCCACCGCGGCGGCAGCGTGGAGCCGGGTGAGTACGGCGGCGGTTTCCCTCGCGCGTGGCGGGAGCCTGGCCGAAGACGTCAACGGCACGAATGTGACGAATGGCAGCACGGGGCTGGTGGAGCCGGCCGATATTCAAGCAAGCGATGCGAGCGTTCCGGTAGCGGTGGTATACGACGAAGACGGCTCGGTAATTGACGCGATCTTTGGGCAGGGTGCGAGCGATCCAAAAGCGTGCCCGCGAAATTCGGTGATAACGTACGCGGATGGGTTTTCGACTGCGGGAAACATTACGCATGCGGTGATGCTGGTGAACGGGTTGTGCGCGGAAGACAGCACGCAGCTTGGGAACCTGCAATACGAGATGGTGCGCGAATTTGGTCGCGTGCTGGGGCTGGACTGGTCGCAGGCGAACGAAGAGATGTTTGTGAACGACCAGATCACGACAGCGGGCACCGCGGGCTGGCCGATCATGCATCCGATTGAGCGGCTTTGCAATGGCGGGAGCGGCGAGTGCATGCCGAGCGGCACGACGCTCCGGTACGACGATATCGCCGCGCTGAACCGGGCTTATCCGATCACGGCGGCGAACCGGTCGCTGTATCCCGGCAAGACTGTAACCGCGACGGCGACGTTTTCGATTCAGGGGACGATACGCTTCAAGCGGGGACAGGGGATGCAGGGGGTCAACGTGGTGCTGCGTCCGCTGAGTGGAGGGCAGCCGAATGTGGAGTACACCGTGACGGCGGTCAGCGGAGCCAGCTTTGCGGGGGACGCGGGAAATCCGGTAACCGGGTACACAGATGCCCACGGGAGCGCGGTGAATCGCTTTGGAAGTAACCACCAGACCCTGGAGGGCTACTTTGATCTGAGCGGCGTGCCGCTGCCACCCGGGATGACACAATCCGATTATGAGTTGACGTTTGAGCCGCTGAATTCCCTGTATACCAATGGCGAGTCGGTCGGGTCATATACGCTGGGACAGGTAACGCCCTCGGGCACGATGCCGGTGATCACGATCCCGACGGTACAGGCGGGGATGAGCCTGGAGGAAGACGTAACGATTGACAATTCGGCGGACGAGTTGCACAGCGGAGATGATGGGACCGATGTGTCCCCGGCGGCGGTGAACGCAGCCGGCCAGTGGCTGGGCCGAATCTGCTGCTATAGGCACTCGGCATGGTTTAAGTTTTACGCGCGGGCAAACCGTGAGTTTACCGTGGAGACCGAAGCGCTGGACGAGACGGGCGCCGCGACAGAGAACAAGGCCCGCCCGGTAATTGGGCTGTGGAACATCACCGATGCGGTGAACACCGCACCGGTGACGGTTACCACACAGCCGTTTAACGGAGATGAAGTTGGGCTGACGACTCTTTCTGCGGTGAGCACGGCCGGCAACTTTGTGCGCATTGGAATTGCGGACCAGCGGGGCGATGGTCGGCCGGATTACGCGTACATGGGACGCGTGTTGTATGCCGATACGGTGAGCCCGGCGCGGCTGCCGGCGGCCGGCGGCGACATTACGATGGTTGGAATGGGCTTTCGGCCGGACTCGGTAGTGTATGTGAATGGGGTGACGGCGCAGGTGACGTCGGTGACGCCGGAGCGGATCACGGCGGTGGCTCCGCCCTCGAACGGCGCGACGGGCACGGTGCTGCTGGAGGTGGAAGATCCGCAGACGCTCGGGGTGGCAATGATCGCTGATGGGCTGGCCTATGATGTGCAAAATGGCGATGGGCTGGCCATTTTGACAGAGCCCTCGGGGACGATTCCCGAAGCTGTGCCGGTGAATTTTGCGGTGCGTGCGCTGGGCGCGGATCTGTCGCCGGCAGCCGGGGTACCCGTGACGTTTGCCGTGACAGCGGGCACCGCGTCGCTGGGTTGCGGGGCCGCTACCTGTACAGAGGCGACGAATGCGGATGGAGTAGCCACGATGGCGGTGACGCCGAACTCGACGGCGCTGGCCCAGGTTACGGCATCGCTGGCGAGCGGCGCGAAGGTGCTGGCGGAGTTTACGGGTGCGCCGCCCTCGACGATGTACGCGACCACGCCGAATCTGTATGTGGCAGTTGGCGGCTCTACGACATGGTCACCGCAAGCGTTGGTGCTGGCGAACGGGCAGCCGCTGGCGGGAGGCCAGGTGCTATGGCAAACGGCGAGTCCCGGCATTACGCTGGCCGCGCAGACAACTACGACAACCAACAGCAGCGGCATTGCGGCGGGGCAGGCCTCTGTGAGTCCGCCGATTGGATCGAATGCCGCGACTTTGCAGGCGTGCCTGGTGAGCACGACCACCTGCGTGACATTCAACGTAGTGCCGGTCCACCTGGAAACCGCGGAGATACATCCGATATCCGGCACGGCGCAGAATGTGCCGGCGGCGCAGACGCTCTCGCCGGTAGTTCTGGAGGCGACCGACGCGATAGGCAGACCGATGGCGGGCGCGACGGTGACCCTTTACGAGACGATGTTTGCCTGGACACCGGCCTGCGCGGAAAGCGAGGCTTGTCCATCGCCGCCAGTACTGGGGCAGCAGACGGTGACTGCCGTGTCTGCCAGCGACGGGACGGTGACCCTGACGCCGATGGCGAACCAGGGAGTGCCGGTGCGGATTGTGGCGCAGGCAACGGTGGGCCCAAATGCCGTGTATGGCTTTGAGTTGGAACAGGCTCCCAGCGAGTAAGAATTGCACGGATGAGGCAGATTCGCGCCGAAGATGAATGTAGTCTTAAGCTTGCAGCGAGCGGTCAGCGATTTTTCGCAACTTATCGTGGTGTCGATGTGTCAGAAGGGGTATATTCCGAGCGAAGCGCGCAGAATATTCGAGCAGCCGCGGGAATGAGGACTTTTATGATTACAAATTCACGGTCCGTAGACAGCTTCGAGACCGGCAGGTCACAGGCAAGGCTTGCGAACCTGTTTCGTCGTGGGCTGGCGCTGGCCCTGGCTTACCTGATGATCCCCGTGGGCATTGGCGACGTATACGCGCAGAGCTATGGGCAGCAAGCACCACCCCCTCCTCCAGATCAGCAATACGGCCAGCCGTACAACCAGCAATATGGGCAGCAGTACGCTCCACAGCAATACCCACAGCAGTATGGCTCGCCCTATGGGCAGACGGCTTATTACCAGCCGCTGGGCCCGGATCAGTTGGACCAGTTGGTGGCGCCGATTGCGCTGTATCCTGACGCGCTGGTGGCGCAGGTTCTGGCGGCTGCAACCTATCCAACCGAGGTGGTGGACGCCGACCAATGGATGCACTCTTATCAGAGCTATCCACCGCAGCAGGTGGCCCAGATGGCGAATGGGATGCCCTGGGACCCCAGCGTGAAGTCGCTGACGGCCTTTCCTTCTGTGCTGGACAACCTGGCGCAGAACCTCAACTGGACGACGCAACTGGGCAACGCTTACTATAACCAGCCGCAGAACGTGATGGAAGCTGTTCAGGCGATGCGACAGCAGGCCTATGACTCCGGCTATCTGCGCTCAACGCAGCAGATGTATGTGAATTACTCGCCTGCCTATATTTCCATCATGCCAGCCAACCCAAGCGTGGTGTATGTGCCTTACTACGACCCTTGGAATGTATACGGTCCGGTGATTCATCCCTGGTACCAGTACTATGCGCCGCCGCCACCGCAAGGCGTCTACTTTGGCGGCGTGGCGATAGGCTTTGGGCTTGGTATCTCCATTGTTGCGTTCACGCACTGGGGATGGGGCTGGGGACACTGGCGTCCGGACTGGCGGAGGCATGAGGTGTATTACGGTCATGACCGTTACATCTCGCGGAGCCGTTCGGTATTCAATCGCGGGCACTTTGGAGATTTTGACCGGCATTATGCGCGGGCAGACTTCCGCCGCGGCAACAATGGGCATGCACGCGGATTCGTCCAGCAGAGGCAGTTCCACGGAAGGCAGAACCCTAACTTCCAGCGTGCGCCCCAGTATCGGCAGTTCCAGGGCCAACCGCAGCGAAACTTTAATCCGCGGCAGCAGAACTTCAATCAGCGGCAGAGGTTCCAATCGCGCCCGCAGCAGAACTTCAACCAGCAGCAGAGGTTTCAATCGCGCCCGCAGCAGAACTTCAACCAGCGGCAGAGGTTTCAATCGCGACCGCAGCAGAACTTCAATCAGCGGCAGAGGTTTCAATCGCGACCGCAGCAGAACTTCAATCAGCGGCAGAGGTTTCAATCGCATCCGCAGCAGAACTTCAATCAGCGGCAGAGGTTTCAACCGCGCCCGCAGCAGAACTTCAATCAGCGGCAGAGGTTTCAATCGCATCCGCAGCAGAACTTCAATCAGCGGCAGAGGTTTCAACCGCGACCGCAGCAGAACTTCAATCGCGGTCAGCAGCGACCGCAAAACCGCGGCCGGCAATTCCAGGGACGACCGAACAACCGTCCGCAACGCCAGAACCGGCCGGCGAATCATCCAGGTGGGCACCCCAATTTTCATGGGAATAACCACGGGCACGGTCACCGCTGAACGGCATCCAGTCACCCGGAAGGCAGAGAGCGGGAATCGATTCCCGCTCTTTCCTTTTGGAGTAGGAGTTTTTAAGCACGGTCCAGGGTACAAACAGGACTGTAACTGGATCAGTGACAAAACGATTGTTTATTGCGCGTGGCGCCGGAATGCGGGATTGACAGCCTGATTGTGCAGCACATTGCCGGCAATGCGCGGTTGCTGGCAGGGGGTGACAGAATCCCGCGAGTGCGGCATGCTAATCAAGGAATGAGAAAAATCTTGTGGCTGCCGCTTTTGGCGGCAGTTTCTGTCTACGCGCAAACTGGTCCGTCCAAGCCTGAATCGAGTCGATCTACCAAGCGGCTGTCGCCGGTGTATACGACGGTGGTGGTTTTGGGCAATCCTGCGCCGGTCACGCTGGGCGAGTCGGACCGTTCGACGGCGGTGATGAATACGCAGAAGCATCCGCTTGCCTATTCGACTGTAGAGGATTATCTGCGCACCGACGCTTCGACGTTTGTGGAGCAGCGCGGCGGAGGGGGCAGCCAGGCAGACATATCGATTCGCGGCACGACATTTGAGCAGACGCTCGTGCTGCTGAATGGATTGCGGATCGACGATCCGGAGACTTCGCACAACAATATGGATATTCCGGTGCCGCTGGATGCGCTGCGAAGCATAGACGTGCTCCATGGAGCGGGATCAACCTTGTATGGCTCAGACGCAATTGGGGGAGTGATTGATTTCGTAACCGCGAAGCCCACGCATGATGCACTGCTTCTGCGCGCCGGAGGCGGCAACTACGGTAAGAATGAGCAGGCCGCGGTTGCTTCCGCGGTGGGGCGCAGATGGTCTGAAATGCTGGCGGGACAGCGTGATTCTTCCTCCGGTTTCATGTATGACCGCGACTATCGCGATGAGGAGGCAAGCTCGGAGTCGCGCTGGCAGAGCGCGCTGGGCACGACAGACATCCTGCTGGCGAGCGATGATCGGGCGTTTGGAGCGAATAACTTTTATGGCAACTATCCTTCCTACGAGCGCACGAAGGGGTGGTTTGCCTCGATGGAGCAGGATCTTGGACGCAAGATGCAGGCGGCATTTGGATATCGGCGTCACACGGATGAGTTTGTGCTGTTTCGAAATGATCCTGCGCTTTATGAGAACAACCACATCGACACAAGCTGGCAGGCTGCGCTGCGGCGGCACGATGCGATCGGCACGAATCTGAAGCTCTATTACGGACTGGAGAGTGACGGCGACGGCATTCATAGCAACAACCTCGGCATTCACGCCCGGAACTGGGGCGCCGGATATCTGGATGGAACCTGGCAAGCGAGGCGGGCAAGTATAAGCGCGGGGCTGCGGCAGGAGATTATCAGCGGCGGTTATACCGTCACCAGCCCGATGCTGGAGGGCGGATATTTTGTGCGGAGGCGGATCAGGGTGCGCGCAGCCGCCGGGTATGGCTTCCGGCTGCCAACGTACCTGGACCTGTATTACAGCGATCCAACGACGCTTGGAAACGCGAACCTGAAACCGGAGTCGGCATGGAACTTTGAGGGCGGTGTGGACTGGTTTGGGAGCGCGCGGCTCTTTCTGCAGTCAACAGTCTTCACTTCGCTGCAGCATCACGCGATTGACTATGTTCGCGCCAACGCAAATGAAAAGTACCAGGCGACCAATCTGAGCAACTTCCAGTTCACGGGCTGGGAGAATTCGGCCGACTGGCGCGTAAACGATGCGAATGAAATCAAGGCCTCATGGACGTTGCTCACGGGAGCGCAGAGCGCGCTGCATGGGTTGCAGTCAAGGTATGTGTTCAATTATCCAGTGAATAACGCAAGCCTGGTGGGCACGCATACCTGGAGCGGAGGATACCTGCTGGAGACGCGCATCGGCGTGACGCAGCGGTACCAGCAGAGCCCTTATGCCGTATGGGGGCTGGCCTTTGCGAAAGAGAGCGGGCTGTTGCGCCCGTATCTGCGCCTGAGTAACATTACGAACACCGGTTACCAGGAGGTTGAAGGCGTGCAGATGCCGGGCAGGGAAGTGGTGGCCGGGTTGGAATTGTCACTGGCGCGCAAGTCGCCTGGAGAGTAGATCTGCGCTCGGGTTGCAGGCGCGGGGCACGATGCTCTGCCACGAGGAAACCGGTCAGTGTGGTGGCGCGGGCGGAGGTGGCGGTTGCATGGGCTGCCACGGTTCAATGGAGAGCAGGTTGCTGAGGATGTGACGCTCGCGTGGAGAGTATTCCGACTGGAAGCGGGCTGAGTGAAGGATGGCCGCTCGCTCATCGGGCGGCAGCGTGCGCAGCACATGGAACGCGCGTCCAAGCTGCTCTTTGCGGTATTGGGGCATGCGCTGGAAGGCCTGGGCGGCCGCGCGGACTTCCTGTTTGCGCTCCGGCGAGAGGCGTTCGAATGCCTCATTGCGCGCCATGATCCGGGCACGGACAGCGGGGGGTTGCGCGTCAAGATAACGGAGACGGTTGAGGACCCGTCGGCGTTGCATGGGGGTGAGGCGGTCGAAGCCGGGCTGGCGGCGCAGAGCGCGCTCCTGCTGCTGGATACTCATGTTCTGGTGGTGTTGGAACCATTGCGGCAGGTGCTCGCGGGCAGGATTCTGTCGCGGATACGCGTGGAACCGACGCTGGGGAGCAAGTTGCCGTTCGCGCGGGAAACTTTGCCGCCTGGCACCGCCCATCCGGTCTGGGCGGGCGCCCATCACCGGCCGCGGCCCGGCGGCCCCGTGGTGCTGTCCCCAGGGACGCGCCTGCGCCGGCTGCGAAAGCGCGAGCAAGGTCGCGAGCAGGGCGATCCGCGCCGGCCAACGCGAACGGCCGCAGCAGCCGACAATGCCGGGCTGCTGTCCGTACATGTTCCGCTTCATCGCGGGCGTAGCGATGTGGATGGAACGAGCTTTGGCGCATCCTTTCATTTCGTTGTGTCTCCAAGAGAACCAGGCTGATTGCATCAGGTTACGGCAGCGTCTCTGTGGAGCTTGCCGGTTATCACATGTAACTAACACTGCTACATATTGCCGGCATTCGCCGAACTGCCGGTGCTTCCGTCGTACTGATCAATGTCGTTCAACTGCTGGAAGACTTCTGCGTTCTGGTCGAGGGATTGCAGATCACGGAGCGTGGCGGAGTTTGGTATGACGACTGCCTGACGG
>CAZWSD010000104.1:0-9354 GCA_964636535.1 uncultured Acidobacterium sp.
GGCCATGAAATCCCAGAAGAGAACGGCGCCAAGGAGAGCTGGGACAAAGTGGTAGCGGGTGTGGGCGAGGCCGCCGAGGAACTTTGTCATGAAGCCCCAGAGGACCATGTCAATGGTAACCCATGCAAAGAGCGGTACGATGCGGGCGGCGCTGCCGCGGTAGAGATAGAACTGGCGGAGCGGAATGGCGGCGACGCGGGCGAGGTTCATGACTGGAGTGCTCCGAGGTGGAGGGGTTCGCGGGCGACGCTGATGAAGAGCTCTTCGAGGGAAGATTTGCCGTATTGGGCGGGGAGGGCGCGGGGATGGCCGGAAAGGATGATTTCTCCTTTGGAGAGAAACATGACGCGGGAGCAGACTTCTTCGACCTCGTACATGTTGTGGGAGGTCCAGAGGACGCCGGTCCTGGTGCGGGCGGCGTAATCGCGGATGGTGGCGCGGATGTCGCGGGCGCTGGCGGGATCGATGGAGGCGGTTGGTTCGTCGAGGAGGAGAATGAGTGGGCTGTTGAGCATGGCCTTGGCGAGGCCGACGCGGGTTTGCTCGCCGGAAGAGAGCAGGCCGCACTTGGTGTTGCGGAATTTGTGAAGGTCGAAGGCGTCGAGGACCGACTGGAGGCGGGCGGGAAAATCGGGGACGTTGTAGAGGAGCGCGAAGACGCGGAGGTTCTGGTAGACAGTGAGGTTGCCGGGGAGCGGGGCGTAGACGGCGGCGAAGCTGGTTGAGGAGAGAGCCTGGGAGCGATGGCGGAGCAGATCGACGGAGCCAATGTGAATGGAGCCGGCGGTGGGTTGGAGCACGCCGAGGATCATGCTGATGGTGGTGGTTTTGCCGGCGCCGTTGACGCCGAGGAGGCCAACGATTTCTCCGGGGCAGACGTGGAAGGAGATGCCTTTGACGGCCTGGAGCCGACCATAGTCCTTGCGGAGGTTTTCCACGCGAAGGACGGGGGCAACCGAAGATGGCGGGTCGGCAGCTTGCATAGGGACATCCGGACCGAGAGGTCTTCCAAGAAAAATATCAGAACGCATGGACCGGAAGCGGGAATGGTGAGGTTCCGGGTTGGGCGCATTGCGAGTATCAGCGGGAGGTTTTCCCGGGTGTGCATCTGCAATTCATCTTATGCTTCCGGATTGGACGGCCACTGTGAGGAATGATGGCGGTGGGCTTCGTCGAGGGGCAGGTTCGGGGAAAGAGAGGCTCGGTGGCGGAAAGTCCAGTTGACACGGCGCTGATTTGTATTATTGTATTAATACGAAATGATTTTTCGCGTCCATCACGGTTCCGGTGTTCCGATCTACCTGCAGATTGAAGCGCAGGTGAAACAGTCGATTGCAGCACGTGTTCTGCGTGAGGGCGAGGCGCTGCCGCCTGTGCGCAAGCTGGCCGCAGAGCTGCGCGTGAATCCCAACACGGTGGCGCGTGCTTATCAGAATCTGGAGCGGGACGGTGTGCTTCGCACCGTTCCCGGAGGGGGCTGCTACGTGAATGGGCAGCCGCCCGGACTGCTCTACAAGGAAAAGATACGCCGCCTGAAGCCGCTGGCGGATCAGCTGGCGGTCGAGGCCACGCAGATGCGTCTTGCGCCATCGGAGGCGCTTGCCCTGCTTGCAAACTCGTTCAAAGATCTGAAGGTTTCAGCCACGGAGGACGCCGATGACTGATCTGGCGGTGGAAACTCAATCGCTTTCGAAGTACTACCGATCGACGCGTGCGGTCGAGAATCTGGCCATGAAGGTGCCGCGCGGTTCGATCTATGGATTTCTCGGTCGGAACGGGGCAGGAAAGACCACGACACTGCGGATCCTGGCGGGTCTGGCCAAGCCGACGGCGGGGAGGGCCACGGTACTGGGTCTGGATCCGCAAAAGGATACCATTGCGATCCTGGGCCGGACGGGTTTTGTGATTGAGAAGACGCTGATTCCCTGGATGACCGGCGACGAGCTGGTTCGGTTCAATCGCGGCTTTTTCCCGGAGTGGTCGAGCGAGCGAGCGAGCCGTTACGCGGAAGTGCTGGAAGTGCCGATGCGGCAGCGTTTTCGCAAGCTGTCGATGGGGAGCAAGACCAAGCTGTGCCTGCTGCTCGCGCTGGCGCAGAATCCGGAGCTGCTGATTCTGGATGAGCCTACGGCGGGTCTTGATCCGGTTGTGACGGACCAGCTTCTTCGAGTGCTGGTGGAGGATTTTGCGGGAACGGGGCGGACGCTGCTGCTCTCGTCTCATCATTTATCCGAGGTGGAGCGGATTGCCGACTGGGTGGGGATCATTGACGCGGGAAGTCTGAAGCTGGAGGCGCGTCTGGACGATATCCGGGGATCGTTCCGCCGGATTCGGGCGGCGGGCCAGAATCTGCCGTCGAGCGGGGCGAGGATCCTGAGCTGCCGCGTTTCCGCCGACAGCGCGGAGTACGTGGTGCGGATTGAAGCCGAGGCCTTTGCGGCGGAACTCCGGGCCCAGGGCGCGGTGATCCTCGAGATGGAAACCATGAACCTGCAGGAGACCTTCCTCGCAGTCGCCGGAAAGGAGTCCAGTCATGTACCTGTGGAAGTGCTGGCGTGAATCGAGATGGATTTTTGGCGTCGCGCTGGTGTGCGTGTTTTTTTTGTATCTGTTGACTCTGGATTCACCAGCGCCGCGGGTGACGATAAACTCGACCGTTTACAGCAGTCATGGAGTGGTGCAGAGCCATACGGAGCAGGGTTCGATCCAGCCGATGTTTTCCGTACGGAACAGCGCGGCGCTATGGCTGCATTTCCAGTGGATACCCCTTGTACTCATGGCGTGGCTTCTTGGTGGCAAGGGTCTGGGCCGCAACATCGGGGAAGGCTCAGGGAACTTTCTTTTGACGCGGCCCCGGCTGAGAAGTCGATTGGTGCTGGGAGACTGGACCGTCGGAATCGGAGAGCTGGTGGTCATCATCGTGCTGGTGAACCTGCTGTATGTGGCGGAGGTTTATCGCATTCGCGGCGAGTTCGGAATGGCAACCAACCTTGAGGAGTTGTTTGCCTACGCGGCAGCGATGTGCGTGGCCAGCCTGGTGGTGAGCGGACTGGTGTACGGCATCACGTATTGCTTCACGGTCATCACGCAGCATGGTCGCGGCGCTATCATCGCCGGCGGCTGCCTGGTGGCGTACCCGATTATCAGCAGGATATTGCATCATTTCTGGCGTGGAGTGCAGCCTCCGTCGCTCATTCCGCAAGTGGCGCATGGGGCGGGCGCGCGGCTGCTGGGCGTCGCACCGTGGGAGCCCCAGATGCTGATCCGCGCCGGCCTGGTGCTGGCCTGCGTGTTTCTGTCGCAAGCGGTGCTGCAACGCAGCGATTTCGCCTGAGCCGTGCTGGAGCGACGCGGGAACGGCGCGCAGAGCTCATGTTGCTTTGACGGCGCTGGAGTGAGGTTTGAGGTTGCCGGGGTGCTTCCTGGTACGGCGGCGGACGTGTCACCATGAAACGAGCGCCATGGATCTTGATTCGCTGTTGAGGAGCACGTTTGGTTTTCCGGGTTTCCGGGAGAACCAGGAAGCGGTATGCCGCGCGGTGGCGGGCGGTCGCGACGCGCTGCTGGTGATGCCGACGGGAGCGGGCAAGAGCATCTGCTACCAGTTGCCGGCGTTGGCGCGCGGGGGCCCGGCGCTAGTGGTGAGCCCGCTGATTGCGCTGATGGACGACCAGTCGGCGCGGCTGGCGGGGCACGGTTTGCGGGCGGCGCGGATCCACTCGGGGTTGTCGCGCGAAGAGGCGCGGCAGGCATGCCGGGAGTACCTGGATGGGACGCTGCAGTTTTTGTTCATCGCGCCGGAGCGGCTGCGGGTGCCGGGGTTTCCTGAGATGCTGGCGCGGCGGACGCCGGCGCTGATCGCGGTGGACGAGGCGCACTGCATTTCGGGATGGGGGCATGATTTTCGACCGGACTACCGGACGCTGGGCGAGTGGCTTCCGTTGTTGCGTCCGGCGCCGATCATCGCGCTGACGGCGACGGCGACGCCGCGGGTGCAGCAGGATATTGTGACGCAGCTTCGGCTGGAGGATCCGGCGCTGTTCGTGCATGGATTCCGGCGGGAGAACCTGGCGCTGGAAGTAGTGGAGATGTCGAAGCCGCGGCGGAACGAGTTTATCGGGAGATACCTGGAGGCGGCCGAGACGCGTCCGGCGATTGTGTATGCGCCGTCGCGGAAGGCGGCCGACGCGCTGGCGGCGGAGTTGAATGGGCGGTATCGGGCGGCGGCGTACCATGCGGGGCTGGAGGCGGCGGTGCGGGAGCGGGTGCAGCGGAGTTTTTTGGCGGGCGAGCTGCAGGTGGTGGTGGCGACGATTGCGTTTGGGATGGGGATCGACAAGGCGGATATCCGGACGGTGCTGCATGCGGCGCTGCCGGGGTCAGTGGAGGCGTACTACCAGGAGGTTGGACGGGCAGGGCGCGATGGGCGGCGGTCTCGGGCGATACTGCTGCATAGCTTTGCGGATCGCAAGATGCACGAGAGTTTTTTCGAGCGGGATTATCCGGCGGCGGAGGATCTGGCGCGCGTGGCCGGGGTGCTGACGGAGGAGTTTGAGGCGCCGGAAGAACTGTGGGCGGAGCTGAAGATGGACCCCGCGACATTTGGGCGGGCGGTGGACAAGCTGGCGGCGCAGGGAGCGGCGGCGTTTGATGTGGAGGGCCGTGTGCGCGGGATGTTGCAGACGAAGGACGCGGGCAAGTGGCGGCAGGGCTACGAGGCGCAGCGGGAACACCGGCGGGCGCAGCTAGACAACATGGTGGTGTTCGCGGAGACGGCGCAGTGCCGAATGTCGGCGCTGGTGCGGCATTTTGGGGACAAGCCGGGCGCGCCCTGCGGGCATTGCGATTTCTGCTCTCCGGAGACGGCGGTGGCGGCGCCGTTTGTAGAGCCGGGGCCCCATGAGGCGCAGCAACTGCGGGGGATTCTGCGGGAGCTGCAGGAGGCGGGGTCGCGGTCAGTGGGGCGACTGCAGACGGAGTCGGGCGCAGGAGGCGAGCGGAAGGCGTTTGAGGCGCTGCTGGATGGGCTGGCGCGGGCCGGGTTGGTGACGCTGACGACGGAGACGTGGACGAATCCGGAGGGGCGGGAGGTGACGTTCCGCAAGGCGGGGCTGACCCACGAGGGGCGAAGCTGGAGGGAGCCGGAGCCACTGGTGGTGGTGCTGCGAGCGACCGGGGAGGTTGCCGAGCGATCGGTTCGGCGGAAGAAGAAGCCGGCGCCGGGGGTGGGGGCGGATGAGGCGGCGGCATTTACGCCGGCGCAGGCCGAGCTGGAGAACAGGCTGCGGGCATGGCGCAAGGCGGAGGCAGGGGCGGCGGGCAAGCCGGCGTTCTTTGTACTGACGGATGCGGCGCTGCGCAGCGTGGCGGCGGCGGGTCCGCGCAGCCTGGCGCAGTTGACGACGATACACGGGATCGGGCCGGTGAAGGCGGAGCGCTATGGGGCGGCGATTGTGTCGATCTGTCGGGGGGACGGCGGGTAGAGCGATTCCAGGATTGCAATACCCATTTTTGAGAACCTTCAGGGCCGATGCTCCCTGTGGGTCGCATCGACTGCAGGGTGGTTCCTTCGGGGCATCGTTATCCTGGAATCGCTCAAGCGTGGTTGGCGATGGCGGCACAGACGCGCGGCAGGAGAGGAGCTCCCGCTGCAGGGGTTGGTATGCGGGTCAGGCCGCCGGTGGCCGAGATCGTCAGTGCTTCTGCTGGTTGAGCTGGTTCAGCGTCTGTTTCAAATCCTCGAGTTTTTTGCCTGCCTCGGCCATTTTGCCCTGCGAAGTGAGGCGCTGATAATCGGAGAAATCCTGGCTCGCCCGCAGGATGAGCGCGTTTACGCCGGCGCGCCGCATCTGGGCGGCTGCCCCGGTTTGCCCGGTAGATATAGCCGGGGACGAGGGCGGTGTCGCCTCAGAGCCGCTGAGCGTCGAAGGCTGGGTGCCGAAAAGGGCCGCCAAGGCGGAGCTGAAGTCAGGTCCGTAAGCGAGCTTGCTCTGCACGGCCAGCACCACCAGGCGCAGCTCCGGCATGGGGCTGCTGCTGGCCTGCAGGTAAATCGGCTCGGCGTACAGTAGACCTTTTCCGCATGGAATTACCAGCAGGCTGCCTCGTCGAACATGCGAGCCTTGCTGGTTCCACAGGGTGAGCTGGCCGGACAATTTCGCGTTCTGGTCGATTTGCGCCTCGATCTGTTGTGGGCCATCGACCAGCCGGGTTTTGGGGAAGTCGTAGACGACGGCCGTGCCGTAGTGGGCGCCATCACTGAGGGCGGCGACCCAGCCAATCATGTTGTTGCGATTGACCGGGGTGAAGGGCAGGATCTCAACAAACTCAGCCTTGGTTTGGCCGGGGAGGGTCATGAGGACGAAGTTCGGAGTCATTGGTTTGACTGCCTGCTGGCCGTCATCGCCGAGAACGGTTTCAGTTGCTACGGCCCATTGGTCCTCACGGTTATAAAAGACCTCGGGATCGGTCATATGGTAGAGCGCGTAGACGTCAGCCTGCAGACTGAGGAGCATCTCGGGATAGCGTACGTGCTGGTGCAGCCAGGGCGGCATTTCGGCGGCGTTTTTGAACATTCCCGGGAAGATGGTGCGCCATGCTGCCAGAATGGGGTCATTCTGGTCGAAGACGTAAAAGGTAGTTGTACCGTTATAGGCGTTGATGACGACCTTGACGCTGTTGCGGATGTAGTTGACCGGCCGGCCGTCAAGATTGTAGTGGGTGGAGTAGGGATAGGTATTGGACGAGGTGAAGGCGTCAAGGATCCAGTAGAGCTTGCCGTTCTCGCCGACGACAAGATAGGGATCGCGATCGAAGGTGAGGAACGGGGCGAGGTCCGAGGCGCGCTGCAGCACGTTGCGGCGCATGAGCAGCCTGCTTTGCGAGGTGATGTCGCTGCTGAAGGGAACCTTGGTTACGTCGCCGCGCGCGAAGGCGATCAAGGTTCGCCGCAACATGCCGCCGAGCACAATGCCGCCCGAGCCATGATAGGAAGTGAGCTTGTTCGCCTGGCCGTGCGGATAATTGAATTCCTGCTGGCGAGTCTTTACATAGACGTCGGTGTCGGTATCCTCACCGTAATAAATTTCAGGTTGGGTCACCTTCAAGCCTGGAACCGTGCTTTGTACCGGCATGTTGCTCAGGTAGAACTGGGGCAGCCCCTCGGAGGTGAAGCCGTTTACCGGATTCATGGTGACCCCGTAGCCGTGGGTGTAGATCAATTTGTCGTTGATCCAATTCCGGCTGCTGACAGGCAGCTTATTCAGATTCAGTTCGCGCACGGCCAGCATAACTTCATGCAGGGAGCCATTCATGTTGTAGCGGTCGATGTCGATGTTGGGAAAGTCATAATAAGTGCGAATCTCCTGCACCTGGCGCAGTGTGGCTTTGAGCGCACTGACGTCCCAAAGGCGGATGTTGTCGAGGGTTTGCTGGTTGTTTGCCGCATCGAGAGCCTGGACCGTAGTTTCCGCGGGGAACCTGTGTCGCGTGAAGTGATCGATTCCGAACGCCTTTCGCGTCATGGCAATGTTGTGCGCGATGTAGGGCGTCTCGCAGTTGAGCTGGTTGGGCTTGACGACCAGCGTGCTAACGTACCAGCCGACGGCGGCAAAGATGGCGTAGACGCCGACCGCGGGCAGAACCGCCGCGATGAGCCATCCGCCTCTCGGGGTGGCGATGCCGGCGGTAATGGCAATCACGGCGCCGGCGGCGAGGGCCACGGCAATCAGGAGCATGGCGAGCAGCTTGACATGGGCCTGCGTGTAGCTGACGCCGTCAAAGACGGTGTGGTGGCTGAAGAGCAGATCGTAGCGGTTGATGAATTCGTTGGCGGCGAGTGTGGCCAGGAGGCATCCGCCTGCAATGAGGATACCGCGCCAGCGTATATAGATTTTTGCCGCGAAGCGGGCATCGAGAGCGTGTGTTCCGCCGGCAATGAGGATGAAGAGGACGGCGAGAACGCAGACGAGCGCCGCCAAGGCGAGCATCCAGCCCACCAGCAGGTGCCAGGCCGGCAGGGTGAAGAGGTAAAAGCTGAGCGGCATGTGCAGGGTTGGATCGAGGCTTTTGCCGATTCCGCGCGGGGCATACCAGCAAAGGGCGAGCGTGGGCCATTGCGCGGCCATGGCGCCGCCGGTGGTAAGGGCAATCATGGCGGAGAGCGCCATGGCGCCGTAACGCAGCAGGCGATCCAGGGGAAAACTCACGAGCTGGCCGGCGACGAAGATGGTGTGCGTGTCCGGCAGGTCACTCCTGTGGAAGCGGCGCAGCGCGACAAAGGATCCATAGAGAATGAGGAAAGTGAGCAGCGCGGAGCCGACAAAGATGCCCCACTGCAGCCACTGTGTCTTCCAGAAGACATCAGCGTAACCGAGTGAACTGAACCACAGGAGGTTGACCCAGTAGGAGATTACGGTTCGGGCGGAGAAGAGGGCGAAGGCAACCACAACTGCGACAGCGACCAACAGCTTGAGCCCACGCGGTCGACGCACGGGCCATTCAACGGATTCGGGCAAGTTCTCACCCCTCTGATGTTGTCTCTACGTGGCGAGGCACCCAAGAATTGTACCGCCTGACAGGGGCCTGCGATGCTGCCTCATCAAACGAAGAAAATGCGGCGATAGTCGTCGGAAATGCGGAGGAGTCCGTTCGGTTAAACCTACAGCCGGTTTGGTGTTCAGCAGCGCGAGGCGATGTTCTGTGCCTGGGGCGCGGCATGGTGAATGCCTCGGTCCGGCCCTGATGCCCGGCGTTACCCCAGGCCTTGGTATCGCCTTCATGCCGAAGCGCGACGGATTGCCATTCCCGGCCTGGTGCATCTCGGGAACGCGCTGCCGGCTCTCGTGGCTGGTCGACGAGGGCACGTGGATGAATGTCGCATCGACGAGCGTGGCCGTGGTGAAGCGGATGGGGGCTATAAGCATCCGCGAATCTTCCGTTTAATGGCGGAATGGCGGCTTTACTCATCGGGAGTGGAGGCTGAGTGAGCGCGGCGGGCAAACGGGCCATGCTTTGCGAGTCGTAAATTCAAAGTGATAAGCTTCTCTCGGCATCTACGCCCCGCACGTTTTGAAACGCTAATGAAAATTTCAGTTCCTAAGGAAACCTATCCGGGGGAGACCCGCGCGCCGCTGACGCCGCACAGCGCCGAGAAGTTAATCAAGCTTGGCGCCCAGGTGCAAGTGGAGACTGGACTGGGCTCGGCCGCCGGCTTTGCAGACGAGGCCTATGCCAAGGCAGGTGTGACGATTGCGAGCGATCGCAAGGCGCTCATCGGTTCGGGCGACATTATTCTGCGTCTGCGCAAGCCGCCGGCAGAAGAAGTTGCCTGGCTCAAGCAGGGAGCGATTCACG
>CAZWSD010000105.1:0-5696 GCA_964636535.1 uncultured Acidobacterium sp.
CTGCACGCATAGAACGACCCGAACTAGCCCCACTTCAGCACCAGCGGTGAACCGCAGATATCGCACTTCTGGTCCGTCGGCTTCTCCATCCGCTTGATGTCTTCCATATTTTCCGCCGCGTCCTCCAGCTCCTCGGCAAAATGGCCGTAGAAGCCGTTCAGCAGGTCGGTCCACCGCTCCTTGCCTTCTTCAATATCGTCCAGCTCCTCCTCCAGACGCGCCGTGTACTTCGTGTCGAAAATATACGGAAAGTTCTTCACCAGCAGATCCGTCACCACTGTTCCAATTTCGGTCGGAACGAACTTGCCCGTCCGGCCTCCGATCTTCACCACGTACTCCCGGTCCTGGATCGTGTTGATAATCGTCGCGTACGTCGAAGGCCGCCCGATGCCCCGCTCTTCCAGCTCCTTCACCAGTGACGCTTCGTTATAACGCGGCGGAGGCTCCGTAAACTTTTGCGCCCCGGCCACGGCCGCCGCCCGCACCGGAACATTCACCTCCGGCTCCACAAACTCCGGAACGGCCTCATCCACGCCTGCAGCCTCATTCCGCGCTTCCACCTTCGCCACCTTGGCATGATGCTGCCGGCGAGCTTCATCCAGCTTCTTCTTCCGCTCGCGCTCCGCCAGCACCTTCAGATGCTCGGCCGTCGCTAGCTGCAAGGGCATCTTCTCGCTCAGCTCCGGCAAACGCTGATCTTCTTCCTCCGCAATACTTTCGTTGTAAACCTTCAGGTAGCCGTCGAACTTCAGGATCGAGCCAGAAACCCGGTAGTCATACCGCCGATCCGCCTGCGCAGCTATCTCCACCGTCGTCTGGTCATAGACCGCCGGTACCATCTGCGAAGCCACGAACCGCTGCCAGATCAGTTTGTACAGCTTGTACTGTTCATCCGGCACAAACTTCCGAATATCCTCAGGATGAATCTCCGGATCCGCCGGGCGAATCGCTTCGTGCGCATCCTGCGCATCCTTCTTCGACTTGTAACTGTTCGGCGCCGACGGCAGATACTTTCCACCAAGCTTCTTGTCGATATATCCGCGCACCGCTTCGATCGCCTCCGGCGCCACCCGCGTCGAATCCGTACGCATATAGGTAATCAATCCGACTGCGCCACGCGTGCCAAGTTCCACGCCTTCATACAGCCGCTGCGCCACACCCATCGTGCGCTTCACGTTAAAGCCCAGTGCGCCGGCCGCTGCCTGCTGCAGCTTGCTCGTCGTAAACGGGGCCTGCGGCGACCTCCTCCGTTCCTTGCGCTCCACGCTCCGCACCGACCACTTTGCCTTGAGCGACGCCTCTACAATCTCCCCCGCCGTCTTGCCGTCGGCCACCGCCGGCTGGCTCACCGTTTCCACCGCCGCCCGCGTCCCCTCAATGCCCACAAACCGCGCAATCAGCGGCGTAAACTCCTTCGTCTGCGCCGGAGACTCCAGCACCGCGTCAATCGTCCAGTATTCGACCGGCTTAAAGTCCTTGATCTGCTGCTCGCGTTCCACAATCAAACGCAGCGCCACCGTCTGCACACGCCCAGCTGAAAGCCCCCGCCGCACCTTGTCCCATAGCAGAGGCGAAATCTGGTAACCCACAATCCGGTCCAGCACTCGACGCGTCTGCTGCGCATCTACCAGGTGCTGGTCGACATGCCGCGCGTGATCAAAGGCATTCTTTACCGCCTTCGCCGTGATCTCATTAAAGGTTACCCGGTAGATCACTTCCGGCTTCGCGACCTTCTTCAGCTCATCCGCCAGATGCGCGGCGATCGCCTCGCCTTCGCGGTCAGGATCAGGCGCAAGATACACGGCATCCGCCTTGGCCGCAAGCTTCTTCAGCCGGTCCACCACCTTCTCCTTGCCCGGAATCACGATCAGCTCCGGCTCAAACGTGCCCTTCTCGATATCCACGCCCAGTTTGTTCTTCGGCAGATCCTTGATATGACCGATCGACGCTTCCACCTGGAAGTCTTTTCCGAGATATTTATTGATCGTCTTCGCCTTCGCCGGCGATTCGACAATCACAAGTGATTTACCCATCTGTTTCCTTTTGCGCCGGATCCACCCCGGCCTGCGCCCCTCCAAGTTCACAGGCGCACTGTCTTGCAAACTATCACGTCACAGGTTTTGACGCACAGTGGAGCGCAATCGCGCAATCTTTATTTCTTCTTCTGCTGACCTTCCAGCCGACTCTACGGCCTACCCCTTCAACACCGCAGGAAAGCTCTTCACGTAATTCTTTCCTGGAAGTTGCCGAATCCGCCCAGACAGCTCCAGTTCAAAAAGAGCCGTGAAAATCTCTGACGAACTCATCTCTCCCTCCAGCTTCTCAAGGATCTCTTCCATCTGCAGCGCCTCATCATGCCTTAACACGCGCAGCAGCCTCTCCTCGGCCGCAGGAAGTGGCTTGTCATCAAATAACGATGCAGCAGACTCCCCTTCCGATGCAACTCCCTCATCCGATTCCAGCGCCAGCCGCACATCCGTCGGCAGATCCTCCCACACATCTTCCCATGTCGCCGTCAGCTTCGCACCCTGTTTTATCAGCGTGTTAGGCGTCCACGCGTTCTTGTTCGTCACATTTCCGGGCACCGCAAAAACATCCCGGTTCTGTTCGATCGCGCACCGGGCCGTCACACGCGTTCCGCTGAACTCGCCTCCCTCCACCACCAGCACCCCGACGCTCAATCCGCTCAAAATGCGGTTCCGCTTTGGAAAATTCTGCGGCGCGGGAAACGTCCCCAGAGGCATCTCAGAAATAATCGCACCGCCCGTCGCGATAATCTGCTCCGCTAGCCCCTTGTTCTCCTTCGGATAAATCACATCCACGCCCGTGCCCCACACCGCCACCGTCGGCTTCTTCGCCGCCAGCGCCCCTTTGTGCGCAGCCGTATCCACACCGCGCGCCATTCCGCTCACAATCACCACGCCATGCGCGGACAGGTCTCTCGCCAGCATCTCAGCCATTCCCGTCCCATACGGAGTCGGGTGCCGCGTCCCCACCACCGCCATCGAAGGCCGGCTCAGCAACCCCGCATCCCCCCGCACCCACAGCACCGGCGGCGCGTCAAAAATCTCCTTCAGCCGCATCGGATAGTCGTCATCGGCATGCGTCAAAAATCCCGCTCCTGTCTGTACCATCCGTTCCAACTCTTCATCCGCTGCCTTCCTCGCCATGCCGCTGTAAACAAATTGCGCCGCCTGCACGGGTAGATTCAGCGCCTCCAACTGCGTCAGCGGCAAATCCAGCAGGCGCCGCGCGCTCCCTGCCTGCTCAATCGCACGCAGAATGCGCCGCGGACCCATCTCCGGCGTCAGCACCAATCCGAGCCACGCCAGCCGTTCCTCGCTCACTGGCGGATATGCCCCCCTCGCCTCTGCATCCTGCACACCGTTGCCCATCTCGCGGCCATTCACCGTGCTCGCCTCTCCTCATTCAGAACATGCGTATTTACGGCGGAGACTAGCCGGCGCACAACCCTGAGTCAATCACTTACCTCCATCTTTCAGTTACCGAAGCCACTTGCTCTTTCGTTGTTACACTATGGGGTGAAGCTCCGCATAGCCGCCATCTCTTTCCTGAACCCCGCACCGCTCATGTGGAACTTCGAACATCCACCGGCGCAACAGGAACTCTCTAACCGCTACCAACTCTCCTGGTCCACACCCTCCGTCTGTGCCGCAAACCTTGCCTCCGGCGAGGCCGACATCGGCCTTGTTCCCATCGCCTCCTACCCCTCCCAGTCCACCTTGCTCGTCATTCCCGGCTGCACCATTGCCTCCCGAGACCGAGTCCGCTCCATTCTCCTCATCACGCGCGAAGACCGCGACACCCGCGACATCCGAAGCGTCGCGCTCGATACCTCATCCAGAACCTCCGCCACTTACACCCGCATCCTCTTCCACCGCCTCTGGAAGACCAGGCCTTCCTTCGAACAGCACGCTCCTGACCTCGACGCCATGCTCCGCGCAGCCGACGCCGCGCTCCTCATCGGCGATCCCGCGCTCCTCGCCCTCCAAGAACGCGATGCCCGCTGCCTGCGCACCGGCGAGCGCCTCCGCTACATCGACCTCGCCGAACAATGGCATAACCTCACCGCCACAAATTGGGTCTCCGCCTTCTGGACCATCCGCCCCGACGCGCCCCGCACCACCGGCACCTCGCCCGCGCAAATCATCCGCGACTTCCAGGCCTCCCGCGACGCCGGCCTCGCCCACATCGAAGATCTCGTCAGCGAGTGGAGCGCCCGCATGCCCGTGCCCGCCGCCACCATCCGCGCCTACCTCAAGGAAAACATCTGGTACCTCCTCGACGAACCCTGCCTCGCCGGCATCCAACTCTTTTATCGCTACGGCGTGGAGTGCGGCGCCCTGCCCTGCGCGCCGGAATTGAAATTCCTTGGCTGAAATGACCCCTGCATCCCTCGCATCTCTGCTCTCCGCGCCGCTCCCCACCCGGCGCCCGCCATCCGCAATCCCTGCAACTATGTGGCGATTCCTGCCCAGTCCCTCACCAGTTTCCCTTGGTGAAGGCAACACGCCCCTGCTGCCCATCACAGCCTCTATTGCCCTCAAAGACGAAGGCCGCAATCCCGGCGGCGCCATGCTCGACCGCGTCGCTGCCATCCTCCTCACCACCGCCAAAGCTGCTGGACACCACCATCTTGCCTGCACCGGTGAAAGTGACGCGTTCGCCGCTGCCCTCGCCGTCTACGCCGCAAAGGCCGGGCTCGCCGCTTCAATCGTGCTCAGCCCCCACGTCGGTCATCTCGACCATCTCCGCGCCTCCGCCGCGGGAGCTACCCTGCTCGCACCCGGCCAAAACACCCCGCCCCATGGCTCGCTCGCCGCCGAAGATATCGCCCTCGCTGCCCGCCTCGCCGCCCACACCATCGCATGCGAAATCGCCGAGCAGATGCACTGGAAACTCCCCGAAACCCTCCTCATCCCCGGCGCAACGCCCGCGGACCTGCTCCACTTCGAGCAATCCTTCAGCTTCCTCCTTCAGCACAACTGGACCACCGCTTCGCACGCTCCTCGCTGCATTGCCGTCCACGTCGCTCCGCCACTGCACACCCGCGACCGCGCAACCGCCCGCATTGCCGCCCAGGCCCTCCAGCAGCTTTCCGATCAGGTTGCAGTCATTGAAGAGGATCAGCTCTGCGAGTCCTTGACGCGCATCGCCCGCTCCGGCTGGATGCTCTCGCCCGCAGCCGCCGCCGGTTTCGCCGCCGCGGAAAATCTTCCTCCCGCTGCAGCCCCTGTCGTGCTCATCGAACCACGCTCCGCACTCACCGCCGCTCGCGAAATCTCCCAAATCCTTCGTATCCGCCGCTATCCCACCCGCATGCCCGTCGGCGGCATTATCTCACCGCAATAACACCTAAAACCCGCGCTCCACAAGCGACTCCAGCGTCAGACGCGACTCCTGCCCTGCCCGCTGCTGGAGTGCCAGCTTCAACAGCACATCGGCCTCCAGGTTCACCTTCGCCCCCGGCTGCAGCGTGTGCAAATCGGTCACCGCGTACGTGTGCGGAATAATCGCCACCGCCAGTTCCGCGCCGTCCCACCGCGCCACCGTCAGGCTGATGCCGTCAATCGCAATCGAGCCTTTCTCTACCACGTACGGCCGCACATTCTCAGGAACAGCAATCCGCAGCCACCAGTCCGTCTCACTCCGCTTCGCCGCCGCATCCACCGGAT
>CAZWSD010000105.1:5796-9261 GCA_964636535.1 uncultured Acidobacterium sp.
GCAATCCGCAGCCACCAGTCCGTCTCACTCCGCTTCGCCGCCGCATCCACCGGATCAAGCCCCAGCAGCGTCCCGGTCGCGTCCACGTGCCCCTGCACCACATGCCCGCCCAGCGGAGCTCCCGCCGCTGTCGGAAGCTCCAGGTTCACCACCCGCCCCGGCGTCATCTCCCCCAGCGTCGTCCGCGCCAGCGTCTCCGCCGCCAGGTCCGCGTGAAAAATCCCCGCTTCAAGCTCGAGCGCCGTCAAACACACGCCGTTCACCGCAATGCTGCCGCCCTCGCTAAGCTTCTCCGCCAGCGCACCGGCTTCCACTGTCAATCGCGCCGCGCCCTGCTTCTTCTCCAGCTTCTCAATCCTGCCCGTCGCCGCAATCAGTCCAGTAAACATGCTCTCACCCTGTCCAACTCCTCACTCGCTCCATGGATCCCGCAAATACCCCGTCCAGCGCATATCCTGCCCAAACGGCGCTGTAGCCACGCGGCTCACATCCAGCTGCTGCTTCTCCAGCTTCTCCATCAGCGGAAGTGCCGCGCTCCCCAGCATCACCGGCGCGTAATACAACACCAGCTTGTCCACTAATTCATCCTGCAGCGCTGAAGCCGTCACCTGTCCGCCCGCCTCAATCATCACGCTGATCATTCGCATCTCCGCCAGTCTCTGCATCACCTCTCCCAGCGGAATGCGTCCCGGCACCCTCCCCGGCACCGACTCCACGCGCACACCGCGCGCCTCCAGCGCCGCAATCCGCGGTGCCGCAGCCTCCCCGCAAAACACCACTACATCCTCGTTCGCTTCACGCACCAGCTTCGACTCCAGCGGCAGACGCAGCTCCGTATCCAGCACCACGCGCAGCAGAGGCCTGCGCCGCGCCACTCCCGTCCTGTCTGTCAGGTGCGGATCATCCGCCAGCACCGTATTGATGCCCGTCAGCAGCGCATCGTGCTCATGACGCATCCGCTGCACATCCGCCAAAGACTCCGGCCCCGTCATGAAATACGGCTCTCTCTTCCGCGCCACGCCGTATCCGGGCGCAATCCGCCCATCCAGCGATACCCCCGCCTTCAGCGTCACCAACGGCCGTCCTGTGCGAATAAACCCAGCAAAAGCGTCGTTCAACTCGCGCGCTTCCACCGCGCCTTCGCCACACTCTACCTGGATCCCCGCCTCGCGCAGCCGCCCAAAGCCCTTGCCATTCACCTCGCGATTCGGATCACCCGTCGCCGCCACCACCCGCGCCACTCCTGCCGCAATCAGCGCCTCCGTGCATGGTCCCGTGCGTCCCGTGTGACAACACGGTTCCAGCGTCACATACGCGGTCGCGCCTCGCGCGCCTGCGCCCGCCTGCTGCAGTGCCACAACTTCTGCATGATCCTTGTGCTCATAGCGATGAAAGCCTTCCCCCATCGCTACGCCATCCCGAACCAGCACGCAGCCCACTGCGGGATTCGGCGAACTCACCGCCTTCGACTCCCGCGCCAACTCCAGCGCGCGCCGCATCCAGCGCCCATCCTCCGCGCGTTGCCTCCCTAAATCCTGGCTGCCTGCGCCGCTCATCCATTCCCCTCGTTACGATTCCTTCGCCGCCGGCTCGCCCAGCAGCGCATCGATGAACGCCCCGCTTTCGAACACCAACAGGTCATCCACCTTCTCGCCGATCCCGGCAAACCGCACCGGCACGCCCAGCTCGCGCGCAATCGCAACCGCGATGCCGCCCTTCGCCGTGCCGTCCAGCTTGGTCAGCACAATGCCGGTCACACCGGCAGACTCCGTAAACAACCGCGCCTGCTGCAGCCCGTTCTGTCCCGTCGTCGCGTCCAGTACCAGCAGCACTTCGTGCGGCGCATCCGGAATTAGCCTCTGCGTCGTCCGTCGCATCTTGTCCAGCTCCGCCATCAGGCCCGTCTTCGTGTGCAGTCTGCCCGCCGTATCCACAATCAGTACATCCGTCTTGCGCGACTGCGCCGCCTCCAGCGCGTCAAACAGCACCGCAGAAGGATCCCCTCCTGGCCGCGTTTTGATAATTTCAACACCCGTCCGCTCGCCCCATACTTCAAGCTGCTCTATCGCCGCCTCCCGAAACGTATCCGCAGCGCAAAGCAGCACCGTCTTGCCCTGCCGCCGGTAATACGCAGCCAGCTTGCCGGCCGTGGTCGTCTTGCCCGTGCCGTTCACACCCACCATCAGGATCACTGCCGGCGGCTCCGCCACCGTCTTCGCGGGCTTCGCCTGGTCGTCCAGAATCTTCTTCAGACTTGCCTTCAGCAGCTCCCGCAGCTCTGCCCCATCGCGAATCTGCTCCCGCTTCGCGCGCTCGCGCAACTGGTCCGTCACCTCGGCGGCCACGTGCACCCCCAGGTCAGACGCGATCAGGCTCATCTCCAGCTCTTCCAGGGCCGCTTCATCCACGCCCCGCGTCATCGCCACCACTGACTCAAGCCGCTCGCCCAGCGAATCCCGCGTGCGCGTCACCGCCTGCTTCATGCGGTCAAAAATGCCCTTTTCCTCCGGCTGATCGAGGCTGCCAAACAGTGTCTGAATCATATTTCCGAGTGTAGCAACCGCCGCGAATCGGCGCTGATCGCAGCCCCGCGTCCCTACTCGTCGCGCCCCGGACGGCTCATCAGCGCCTGCATGCCCTCCAGCGGAGAACACCGCCCCTCCAGCACCGCCTGCACCTGCTCGGCAATCGGCAGCTCCACCCCCACCTTCGCGGCCAGCCCCAGCGCTGCCGACGTCGTCCTCACTCCTTCGGCCACTTTGCCGCCCAGCCCCGCCAGGATCTCATCCAGCTTGCGACCCTTGCCCAGCTCAATTCCCACCATGCGATTCCGCGAAAGCGATCCCGTACAGGTCAGCACCAGGTCGCCTAGTCCCGCCAGCCCCGCCAGCGTCTCGCGCTTGCCGCCGCAGGCCACCGCCAGCCGCGTCATCTCCACAATCCCGCGCGTGATAATCGCCGCCGTGCTGTTGTGCCCCAGCCCAAGCCCCGTCACGATTCCGGACGCAATCGCCATCACATTCTTCAGCGCGCCGCCCATCTCCACGCCACACACATCATCGTTCGTGTACAGCCGCAGTGACCCGCTCGTGAATATCCGCTGCACTTCCACCGCAAATGCCGCGTCGTCTGAAGCCACGCTCACCGCCGTTGGAAACCCCGCGGCCACTTCCTGCGCAAAGCTCGGCCCGCTGATCACCGCCAGTGGCAACCGCAGCCCATGCGCTCCGGTCACCTCCGCTATCACCTGCGACATCCGCAGGTACGTCCCATCCTCAATGCCCTTGGTCGCGCTCACCAGCCGGTGATCCGCACGCAGGTATCGCGAAAACTCCTCGTAGCTGTGCCGCACATGGTGCGACGGCATCACGCTCACCACCACGTCCGCTCCGCCCAGCGCCGATTCCTGGCTCGCCGTCGCCCTCAGCGCGGCCGGAATCGCAAATCCCGGCAGAAATTCACGGT
>CAZWSD010000106.1:0-9187 GCA_964636535.1 uncultured Acidobacterium sp.
TGATCTTTATGCCAACTTCCTCGCCAGTGAGTCACGATAATATCCGGCTTGTATTGCCGAATCAAATCGCAGACGGCAAACTTGGCCTCGTCACTTACCGGGACTTCTCCGTCTGGATACTGAAAAAACAATGCCTCCGCTCCGATCGATGCCGCAGCTTTTTGGGCCGCTTCACGTTGGGCCTCTCCATATTGCGCCGGTAAAATTGTGGCAGAGCCTTTCTCTCCTAACGAGAGACTCAGCAACGAGCCTTTTCCTCCCTGATGGGTCGCGAGCGCTACGGGCGCGCCCATGGCAAAAAAGGCGTCTCCGGGATGTGCGGCGATGGCCATAATGTTGGACGGCCTATCCTGCGAACTGGAAGTCTCGTTGGATGGCCGCCCCGGCATGACGCTCGCCTGTAGCGGGCCGGCGCCGATGGAAAGCGCGGCCATGCCGGCCCCGGCTTCTTTCAAGAAATTCCTCCGCGTGGAACCAGTCATGCCTCACCTTCCTTATTGCATGTACGACACCCTACAGAAAGAGTCTAAGCTGCGGACCGATCATGCGATCTCAACTACGCAGGTATGTCGGAGGTGCCTCTGACGTGCGCAGGAGAAGCACGCCCGCATATTTCAGAATATAAACCTCAACGCAAACTGGAACTGCCGCGGCGTGTTCGCCGCGCTCGTGATCTGGCCGAAGCCCGACATGTTCGCCGCAGTGGGGGAAAGGATTCCAAAAAGCGCTCGGATAGCCAAACTGGACTGAATTCATTGCGTTATAGGAGGAAAGCTCAAGCCGCAGTATCCTTTGTCCGCCAAGTGTGAAGTTCTTGAACACGGCGACATTGAGATCGTGGGCTCCATTCGTCCGCACATGGCTGAGAAACGCTGGTGCAGTCCCCGCAACAAAATTGCTGGATGGTTTGGCGAAACATGTGTAGTTGAACCATTGGACAGCGGTATGCGGCGGGGATGAAAGCGTGGATGGCCCCCTACATGGCCTGGGTGCGGCAGGTTCGGTTTATGCAGGTGGCGCGAGAGGCCACGATGCTGGGTTCACTGCACGAAGTCGAGCACATGGCGGAGCGGGTCAAGCGATTGAAGCAGGCCACCGCCATTTCAATCATGGCTATGCCCTCACCAGCCACAGCGCCCAGGGTCTGACCGCCGAGCGCGTGCTCATCCATGCGGATACGTCCATCCATCCATCCATCCATCCATCCATCCAGACCCGCTCAACTCGCGCTTCGGCTACGTCTTGATCTCCCGTACCCGCCATATGCCACACTTTTTACCTTACCGATGACGTTGCCAAACTCGCACAGCAACTTGGCAATGAGATCGGCAAAACCTTTGCTCTTGGCCTGGGCAATACCCACGAGATGCCCGCGCAACATGGATTTGAGCACAGGTCGCATTTACGGGAGACTCCCGACGTAAATACAGGCTTGGCACCCTGAAAAAGGAGGGAATCCGCGCCAAACTTCGCCCAGAGTATGAATCCGTGTTCCTCATGTTTGCTCAAATTTTCGAGAAGGACTTGACTCTGGAGTCAACTCCAGAGTGTATTCTTGGTTTGTGAACACAAAGCTGGGTATCGCCCTACAGATCGGGACAGTAGCCGTTCGCAGCGGCCTTACGGACGATGCGATCCGATTCTATGAGAAACAGGGGCTTGTAGCCAAGCCGCAACGCAGCTCCGGCGGCTTCCGCCTGTACAACGAAGGCGATCTTGACCGTCTGAGTTTCGTGAGCCGGGCGCAGGCGTTGGGGTTTTCTCTCGTGGAGATCCGCGAACTGCTCCTGCTCCGCAATGCAGGATCGGGGACTTGCTCCCACGTACACGATCTGCTCAATCAAAAGCTTACTGCGGTTCAGCAGAAGATCGCCGACCTGCGGAAACTGGAAAGCCAGCTTAAAGACGCGCGGAAGCGATGCGACCGGGCGTTAGCGGAGGAGTGCACCGGGAGCTGCCCGGTAATCGATGAAATGGCCCGCAGCCGTAAGGAGGCCCAGTGAAAGTCGAAGTGCTGTATATCGCGGATTGCCCGAACCACAAGCCAGCCGTCGAGCGCGTGCGTGATGCGCTTCGCGATGCGGGCATGCCCGAGATGGTTCAGGAAGTGGAAGTCTCTTCCCAGGCGGATGCTGAAGCAATGCGATTCCTCGGATCGCCAACTGTCCAGGTCAATGGCCTGGATGTGGAGCCGGAAGCGCGCGCTGTTCAACACTTCGGTTTGGGTTGCCGCTCCTATGCAGAGGATGGCCGCCGCTCCGGCCTGCCCTCAAAAGACCTCATCCGTCGTGCCCTTCAGGAGAAACCGGCAACTCCCCCGGCTCCCGACGCGGCGCTCTTGCGCAGAGAGCAGACTGTAGTTCCGCAAAAGAGAACGGAATCCGGCGTCTTAGTTGCCGGGGGCATAGCGGCGGTTCTGGCATCTACGTGCTGTCTCGGTCCGCTGGTCCTTGTTGCTCTCGGCTTTAGCGGCGCGTGGATCGGCAATCTGGCCGTCCTGGAACCGTACCGTCCCTGGTTCATCGGCGCTGCTCTGATCGCGTTGTTCTTTGCGGGTCGGCGTATCTTCCGTCGCGCAGATGTGTGCAAGCCGGGAGAAGTCTGCTCGCTACCAACCACGCGCCGCGCTTACAAAGCGCTCTTTGGCATCGTCGCGGGCTTGGTGATCGTGGCCCTCGCGTTCCCCTACGTTGCCCGATTCTTTTACTGATACTCAGCCGATAAGAAGCTTTTTTATGAAACGAATCTTTACCGCCGCTATCGTCGCTGTTCTCTGCACGGCGCCTCTCTGGGCTGCTACACAAACCACCACCTTGAAAGTTCCTGGTATGACCTGCCCCGTCTGCCCGATAACTGTAAAAAAAGCCCTTCAAAAGGTTCCGGGAGTCTCCAGGATTGACGTGAACTACCCCCAGAAAGAAGTAGTCGTCACCTTCGACGATGCGAAGACGAATGAAAAGGCGTTGGTAAAGGTCACAACGGAAGCCGGATATCCAGCGAAGTGCGTCAAAACTCGCGAGAACTAGTCCTGCGGTGTGCGGAGCAGGTTTCTGGATCGTAATGCGGGTATTGCGGCCACACATGCAATCAATCTATCGCAAGAGTCTTTGCAGATGCGGCGCACAAAAGCATTGCGGGTCCAATATCTCTCTTCAGAACATGAATTTCATTGCGCCCTGCAAAATGCGCGGAGGCGCGGCGCTAACGACTTTGCCAAAGGTCGAGCTGCCAATGTTCCCATCGACCGACGATGGACCGTTGAACTGCGCATGGTTGAAGACGTTGAAGGCCTCGACACGGAACAGCATCGACTTCGATCCGGTCAGCGCAAGGCTCTTGGCCAGCGCCATATCGTAGTTGTCCGCGCCGTGGCCATAGAAAAACCGCCGCTTTGCCGTGCCCGGAGTGCCCAGCGCATTCATGATGAACGATGCGGTGTCGAAGTAGCGATTGCCTGGCTTCAGCGGATTGTGATTCAGATGAAGCGGGCCGCCGCTATAGTCGGTTTCGTCGATGCTGCTGTTGTTCACTCCGTTTGGATTGGTCCCAATCAACGAGTTGTCTCCGTTGTTGATCATGGTGACGGGGAAGCCGCTCGCGAAACGCGTGATTCCGGAAAGCGACCAGCCGCGCGTCAGCCGGTTCGGATGTACGCACCGATCAATCGGCAACTGGTACTCGTAACTGAAAACGAAGTTGTGCTTTACGTCGAACGCAGAGAGCGCATAGCTCAGCGAAGGTTGGAATGGATTGACCTCTTCGCCGATGTTTGAAGACTCGTCCATCGACTTGCTGTAGGTATAGGAGCCGACAAATTCCAGCCGGCCGCTGCTGTGCCGTGCGCTCAGTTCCAGCGCATTATAGTTGGCGTTGCCGATGGTCGATTGCAGCGCATCGCTTCCGAAGCTCGATCCAAGCGGTCTGCGGGTGCCGTGGATGGTTGCACCGGACGCAGTGACGAACACGTTGCTCTCGCCATTCGGCCCACACGTCGCAGAGCCCGGAGCTACTTCGCTGGGATGGCTCAGACTGAGGCACAGCGCTGGGTCCCCTGGGTTCGCTTCCCGCAGCACCAACTGGTGATGGCTGGATGTCCCAACATAACTCGCGCTGAAGACAGTCTTCGGTCCAGCCTGCCGCTCTATCGAAAGCATCCACTCCTCCGTGTACGGCGGTCGATTGTGAACGTCGAATCCAGGAATACCGCTGAGCGGCTTATAGGTGCTCCAATCAATGTTGGAATTCGGATGGCTCCGCGAGGAATTCAGCGGGGCGAACATATACGGAAAGGGCTGGCCATAATCCTGCCCGTTCGATGCCGTCACAAAGGGCGTGGCAAACAGCGGCGGCGCAGGCTGGAATACGTGGTGCCATACGGCGCATTCGCCGCCAGCACACTGATCGAAAGCGCGTCGATCGAGGTATAGAAATTACCGAACCCCGCGCGAATGCTGGTGGTTCCTGGAGTACCCAGAACTCTGCCGAGGAAGCTGCCTGTCTCCGCCTGCGGAGTCCACGCGACGCCGATGCGTGGCGCAAAGATTTTCTCATCGACCGGCGCAATCGTGTCGGGAATTCATGGATCAGTCGGGTACAGGATGCCCGCGGGCGCTCCGGGAAAAACTTGCGACTGCGCTCCCGGAACAAAGGTGGAGATCTGGTTGTATTTTTCCGTCCATGGCGCGATGCGGTCCCAACGCAAACCGTAATTCACGGTAAGGTTCGGCAGCGCGTGCCAACTGTCCTGCGCAAACAACCCGACATATTTGTTGCGGGCATAGAAAGGGTTCAGTTGGCTCTGGTTGAACTGGCTGGGAATGCCGATCAGGAAATCCGCGAAGTCCACTCCCGTTTCTGTTCTGGCGAAAACAAAGTTGCCGTTGAATTGTGCGATGGCGTTTGCGTTGACCTGGTCGAAATGGAGATTGCCTCCGAACTTCAGAATATGGTTGCCCAGCACCCGTGTGAACGTATCGGAAACTTGATACGTGTTGTTTACCTGAATCAACTCGTTCGCGGCCGCGCCAATGGAGTAGGCGTTGAAGTTCACATTCTCCACGCTCTGCCCTTTAGGATCGAGAGCAACAATGCTGGGCTTGCCGTCTGCGTTTGCAAAACCCTGCGACGCGAGGCTGACATTGCGACCGCCCACAGGCTGACCAAGATTGGTGTCATCGCGCAGGTAACTCAGGTGAAATTCGTTGATCGCAGTCGCCTGGAAACTTTTCGTATTGCCCAATGAAATCAATTGTGCGCGGCCCGTAGTGAGCGCATTGAATCCGGGAACGCTGGCGCCGCTCTGCGCCACGGATATGGATTATCGAGATCGAAGTCATCGATAAAGTAGTATGCGGAAATCAGGCCCCAACGCGTGTCCGCATCCAGGCGCACCGCCCCTTTGTCATCGCGCAGGGTCTGGTTATAGGCCGAGGTGGAAAATGTGCCTGCGGCGGAATTTGGCGCCGGAATATATTGCAGCAGCCTCTGCGCGGGAGCGGCCCAGACATTCTGCGGAATTGTCGCATTCGGAAAGACACACTCCGCTGAACCATTGCATCCCGGCGTGTAATACCGCTCGCCCGATGCAACGGTGTAACCCAGCTTTTGCGTCAGCAGCTCGGCAAAGTACGGCCCGCTTACCGTTCCCGTCAGGTTGCCGGCAAGGTCTGCCAGACTTCCCACGCGGTCTGCGTTCGACGGAACGCTGAGGGTGCCGGTATCCACGCCCTGCGTCTGTCGCGTGCCTTGATAGTCCGTGAAGAAAAAGATTTTGTCATGCCGCGCCGGCCCGCCCAGCGTGCCGTCGAACTGGTTTTGTCGGAATGCGCCACGAGTGGGAGAAAAATAATTGCGCGCATCCAGATCGTTGTTGCGCAGAAACTCGAATGCGTCCCCATGGAATTCGTTGCTGCCGGATTTGGTGACCACGTTGATCTGGCCGCCGCTGAACTCGCCGTATTCCGCATCGAAATTGCCGGTCAGAATGCGAAACTCCGCGATCGCACCCAGATTGGGAACAATGGCGCTCCCATCGTTGACGCCTTCTTCAGAATCAGCGCCATTCACGCTGAAATAGTTCGCGGATTCTCGCTGACCATTCACAGAGATCGTTCCAGGATTCGAATTTCCCGAGGGTTCAAGGATCGTCGTCCCAACATCCTGGACGGTGTTTGAAGTAATTGAGGTTGAGGGTGCAACGCCGGGCTGTAGCGATAGAAGATCGGTATAGCTGCGACCGTTCAAAGGAACAGCGGTCATCTGCCGGCCGCTGATCACCTCTCCCATCTGCGTGCTGCTGGCCTCCACATGCACCGTGTTGTCGGTCACGTGAATCGTCTGCGCCGCGTCGCCTACCGCAAGTGTCGCATCGAAGGTGAGGGCCGCATTCGTGTCCAGCACGATTCCCTTTCATTGGTAGCCGCGAAATCCCAGCGCGGCGATGTCCAACTCATAGCAGCCAACCGAAAGCACGGGGAACATGTACTCGCCCTTGCTGTCCGTCCGCGCACGGTACAAAAGCCCGGTATCGACTTTCCGCAGGGTGATACTCGCGTTCGCCACAACACCGCCGAAAACGTCTTTCACTGTGCCGGAGATGCTTCCGCCAACACTTGCGCGAATCGGCAGGCAAGACATGGTCATTGCGGTAAACATTGCAATCGCGAAAACGATTCTGCATATCCAGTTGCTTGCGGCGCGCAAAGGACTGTTTCCGATTCCCAGAAATGAAGTCCGCAGAGAAGAGATGGAAAAAACAAAATTGCTCTTGAAAGCAGGTAGTCTGCCTGCTCCTATGGGTATCCGCGTCCTGCAAATCATTCCTTGGGGCCTCACAAAGCATGCAAGCGGTTGTCGCCCGGCAAGCGAAAAAAATCGCCGACCGGCGAAACGGTTGAAACTTTGCGGGCAGGGACCCTATAGTGAAGGAAGCCCGCAGTCAATCTTGCTGTGGTCGTCCAGGTCCACGCGAACTCCGCCAAGAGTTGGCCGCGTGGATCTGGCTCTTCAATTTTCAAAACTTCACGGCAATGCCTCCTCCTGCGCCGCACACCGCCGGCACAGTCCTCCAACTTCCAAACGCATCGCCTGAATGGAAAACTCGTTCTTCTTGGCAATCTCCCGCTTCAGCCGCTCAAATGTGGGAGTAGCAAATTCCTCGATTTTTCCGCAGCCGAAACAGGCCAGGTGCAGGTGGTCCTTCTGCGTCTTCACCTCGTAGTAATGCTTTTCTCCGTTCAGGTGCATCAAGTCCAGTTCATCGATCATGCCGTGGCGCTTGAGCAACTCGATGGTTCTGTACACAGTCGCCCGATCGATGTTCGGATCGCGTTTGCGCGCCAACTTCCATAAGCTTTCGGCATCCAAATGGCCCTTCGCCTGCTGGATCGTCTCGATCAAGGCGCGTCGTTGCACGGTCAGGCGGATTCCCCGCTCGGCAGCTTCGATCAATAAATCGCGTCTCTTCAGCATCTCGATCCAGTTGCGACTATGTCGCATATATAGTATATACGATAAATTCGATCTTATTTCAATAGCCGTCCCCATGCCGGCACGTTTTAAACCGCGATGCTTGGAGCAATCGAACTCAATCTCCCCTCTTGAGTCGTCGCGATGCTTGCAACAAACGGCCTCACGGATGGGTTCGTTGTGTACCCCACGGTAGAATGAGAAGAACATCGCAGGTAACCCGTATTCGAATATTGCAAAATCTCCTCCTGGTTCTTTCCACAGCCTGCCTCACGATGCTTGGCGCCCATGCGCAAGCGCAGACGGCCGGAATTCCCCCCGCCTCATCGATCGCACCTTCTGTCCCCGCTCTCGCCCAGTCCGCCGTCCCGCCAGGACGGTCCCCCAGTTCGCCAACCCCGCCGGCAAGTCCCACCGCTCAATTCGGCGTGGGAATCGCTGGGACCGTCACCGCCCCCGATGGCCACGTGATCGTTGGCGCTGTGGTCACCCTGGTGACGAAGCCCTCCCATTCGCAGCAAGCCGCCCTTACCGACGGCGAAGGAGCGTTTCATTTCACCAGGCTGCCCCCGGGAACGTTTCAAATCACAGTCACTGCGATCGGCTTTGCGCCCTGGGTTTCGCATGACATTGCACTCTCCGAGAACCAGCAATACCAGGTGCCCGAAATATCGCTAGAAATTGCTTCCGCCAGTACAACCGTCCACGCCGTCTTTACCGGACACGATCTGGCGGAACAGCAAATGCATCAGGAGGAAAAGCAGCGGATCCTGGGCGTGTTCCCAAACTTTTACCCCAGCTATGTTTGGAAGGCGGAGCCGCTGACGTCAAAGCAGAAGTTCGAGCTTGCATGGCGGTCATCCATTGATCCCGTGACATTTTTGACCACGGGCGCGATAGCTGGAATTCAGCAATGGCAAAACGATTTCAGCGGGTATGGTCCGGGCATCGAGGGCTACGCCAAGCGTTACGGCGCCAATTATACCGACGGTTTCGCCGGCGTCATGATCGGCGGCTGGGTTCTCCCATCCGTCCTGCACCAGGACCCGCGCTATTTTTACAAGGGCGTCGGCAGCATCCGCTCCAGGGCGCTGTATGCCCTCTCAACGATTTTCATTTGCAGGGGCGACAACGGGCGCTGGCAGCCGAATTATTCCAACGTGCTGGGTACATTTGCCGCCGGTGGCATTTCCAATGCCTACTATCCGACCAACGACCGCGGGTTCCAACTGACCATGGAGAACTCGCTCATTGGTCTTGCTGCCGGAGGAGGAACGGCTTTATTGCAGGAATTTCTGATCCGAAAACTTTCACGCGGAGTTCCGTCGTCTTCTAGCACGCAGCCGTAGACGCAATCGGGCAGCCACACCCGACCCCACGCCCCCTGCATTCCACGCAGGCGTACTTCCTAAACTGACGTATGCAAGATCTCCAATTGATCTCCTCGCTGGATATTTCCCCGCTCGATCGATCCCGTCGGCAACTCAATCACCGAATGAATCCTCCAGCTTACTCAGCTCGTCCTCCCCGGACGCAGCTTCGGCCACACCGCGCACACGCGCAGTTCGCGGTCTAGCCCGATCACGTCGATCGGAAACATCATCCCGAACGTATGCACGCCGGAAGAAGGCACGATCCACAGGCCTGCGTCCGCGTCTAGCCGCCTCCGGCCAAGCAGACCGACCAGGCGCCGGAGAAATGTATCGGCGACCGCAATCCG
>CAZWSD010000107.1:0-9161 GCA_964636535.1 uncultured Acidobacterium sp.
CCATCGAGGAACCGCTCTCGCGCCTTCTCGACGCGGCACGCCGCGCTCGCGTTGCTGATCGCGTCTCTCCGCTGAGCGAAGGCGACACATTACTCCTCGGCGAAAATTCTATCCCCCGCCTCCCGGCGGGGGCCAACCATGCCGTTGCTCAACCCTCGCCGGACTGACTCCTGGCAATAACTTCTCCAGGCTCCCCGTTCAGGCAACCGTCTGCCCGCCGGGCTTCAGTGTGGAACAACAGGAATCGCTCTCGTACCTTGATGAGGAACTTCAGGGCTCTTCAACATCTCCCAATCCGGCATCTTCGTGCTCACTCGCTCCGCCTTCAAGTCCCGCCTTGTCGTCACTCGAGCCCGCAGAAGCCGCCCCTGCCGGTCGAAGGTCAGGGTCCATATGCGTATGCCACCCGCTCTCGAAACATCCGAGAACAGAATCGTGCGCAACGATGATCCGTTCCGCATCTGGATCGTCGGGGCGGGAGCCGTCAGCCATTTCAATTGCCGCGACGGTTCGGTCAGCACTTCCGAATCGTCCCCCGACAATGCCGTAAACGTCATCGCAAGCTGCATCCAGTCGTTCCCAGGCTTCACGGACTGCGCCGCAATCTGCTCCGGTACCACGTGGTTGAAAATCTCCCGGCTCGCCTTCATGTTCGCCGCCGATTTCCACGGCGCCGCGCCGCCAAACAGCACTGGAACCACGTACACCGCGACGCCGCGACGCGCGATCAGCCCCGTAAAGGCATCCGCCCGGCCCGCGCCCGGCTTCCGGCACGCCACCATCAGGTAATCCGGGATATCCGGCGTGATCACCTCATCGCATGTCCAGCCCGGGCCCTGCATCTGGTAACCGAAAAGCCGCCCGGCCCGCGCCAACCGCGCGCGCGCCGCAACATACAACTCTCGATCCGCGCCTGTCATGTGCGCTCGATCAACACGCTTCACCCGCAAGCGAGCCGCTTCCGGCTTCTGCCCAGATATCTGCTGTGCCCCGGCGCCACTGCCCAGAACTCCTGCAAAAACCAACGCACATGCAATCTTCTCTACTACCTTCATCAAGCCCAATCTAACACTTCGCGGCAAGAAATAAAGGCGGCCTCACAGCCGCCCCTATTCCCGTCCATTCGCACTCCTTGCCCCGTGGTCGACGTATGCCTACCGCCGCACCGGCTTGTGCGGCTTCGCCACCGGCTTCACCAGGCCATCGCTCATGATGATCATCAGCGGGCTCTGCGTATACGAGGAGAATGTCGCAATGTAGGTCACCTTGTCACCCGGATTCGGCGCCGCCTTCAACGGTGTCTTCATGTTGACCGTGAAGTCGGCCGTGTTGTTCTTCTGCGCATCCGGTGAAACTGCCAGCTGCACAGAGTCTCTCGTCCCGGAAATCACTACACCCGGAACCTCGGCCACCTTCCCCTTCAACACATCCCATACCTTGGTCGCGTCGCTCGTCGACCCGTTCTTCAGGATGTATTCCTTGTCATGCAGTGACAGCGTCGCCAGGTCCGGCGTGTTCATCACCGCCTGGTGTGCCAGTTGCTCAGGCGTCGGCGGCACATACTTCGTCACCGTGTAGCTTGAAGGAGGATTCAAGCTCGTCGTCGCCATTGACACAATCTGGTTGTAACCCTTCATGCTGCCGTGATAGGTCTCATACCAGTAGTTCGCCTGCTTCTGCGCCTCCTCCTTATACGCTCCGGTCATGAACTGCGCCGCGCGCGTAAAGTACCAGATCGCCTTGACTTCGTCCTTCGGAGTCTGCTGGATATACGCATTAGCCAAATTGTAGGTGTCAATCAAACCAATGCCCTTGGTCGTATCCTGATTCGGATTGCTGTAGGAATTCAATTCCTGCGTATAGGTCTGGATCGCGCCTTTGTAGTCCTTCTGCTGTTCCTGATCCGCTCCGATTACATTGTAAAAAAGCGGCTTCAGAGAATTGAATTGGGCTTCGCTCACGTTCGCGGGCTTTGGGGCCTTCAAGCCCTCCTGCGCATACGAAGCTGCTTCCTTCAACTGGGCGGGGTCATTCTTGGCCAGCGTCTTGGCAACGAAACTCGCCAGCAGAAGAGCTTGAAGATTGTTCGGCTCCACCTTCAGCAACCGCCTCGCTGCCTCTACCGCCTTGTCATGCTTGCCCGCTGCGTTATACGAAATCATGAGCTGGTCCAGCATGTACGTCTTCACTGAACTGTTGGGAAACTGCTTCAGAAACTCCTCGATCGCGGCAGCCTTCGCCGCAGGATCCTTCTGGCTGATCGCGTTCTCATACGCGTTGTACTCAGCGGGTTTCATCGTTGTCTGCCCGGAGCTCGATCCTGAAGAGCTTTGTGCGGCAGAGCCATTAGGTAAAGCCATTGCAGGCATTGAGCAGAGTGTGCCGGCTGACGCAATCGCCAGTACCGACGCTATAACGACCTTCTTCATTCCGAAGCTCCTGGGACTAAAAGCTGGATGCATATTTCCAAAAATGACACACGTTCTACACGGCAAGCCTCATGCTTCCCGTCGCGCAATGCTGAAAAACCCATAAAGTTGCGGCTTTGCAGCGGATTATAGAAACGGCAGGGCACAAAATACAAGACTCGGCGGTTTCTCCCCAGCATATCCGGTGCGGCAGTGGTTGAAAAGCCTTTCCCCGCCCCCATTCGCGGAATCCAGCACCCCCAAAACCGGAGGCATATGGCTCCCCACTGCAAGTTTAATTCCCTGTTACCAATATGACCCGTATGCACCATCAAGTTGCCATCGTCGCGCTTTCAAAACTCTCCGCCTGCTGCTGCGGACCCACGTCTAAACCAAACCTTGGTACGCATTTCCCCGACGCTTCGCGCTCCAACGAACGCGCCCCTCAGGAAGCGGCATCCCGGGTCTCTACCCAAGAGAACACAGCAACTCTGCCTTTGCGCCAACCCGCCTGCCCCAGCCTGCGCGTATCCTGATTCCATGCAGATTCGCGTCCTGGCTTTCGGCGTCCTCAGGGAACTCCTCCCATCCGCCCAGTTCAGCCTTGACCTCTCCGCTCCCTGCACCGCCGGCGAGATCGTGGACAAGCTTGCCAGCGAGAGTGCGCCTTCTGCAGTTCCCGCCACCGCCTCCTTCGCCCCCATCTGGAGTTCCATCGCCGTCGCCGTCAATCGCGAATACGCCCATCGCTCCCGCGTCCTCGCCGATGGCGACGAACTGGCCCTGCTCCCACCCGTCAGCGGTGGAGCGCCCCGGCCCCTTATTTCACTCACCCACGACGTCATCAACGCGCCAACCATCCTCGCCTCCCTGCGCCACCCCCAGGACGGCGCCGTCGCCATCTTCGACGGCATGGTCCGCGACAACTCTCGTGGCCGCAAAACCCGCTTCCTCGTCTACGAGTCCTACCAGGAAATGGCCCTCCAGCAGATGCGCCAACTCGCCGCTGAAGCCCGACTTCGCTTTCCCATCCACGAAGTCGCCATGATCCACCGCCTCGGCAAACTCGAAATCGGCGAATCCAGCATCGTCATCGCCGTCTGCTCCGCCCACCGCGCCGCCGCCTTTGACGCCTGCCGCTGGCTCATCGACACCCTCAAAACAACCGTCCCCATCTGGAAGCATGAGCACTTTGAGGACGGAGCCGTCTGGGCCCCCGGCGAGCCTTTTCCGCCGGAAATCCTTCCGGAGCCCTTACGGTGATCTCCTCCTTACACTCCTCGACTTTCGCCGCCCGCTACCCCGCCTTCATCCTTCTTGCCCTCCTCCTCGTTGCTTTTCCATCGGCTCATGCTCAACAGCAGGTTCCACCCCTCCGCGTTCAGGTCCGTCTCGTCAATGTCTACGTCAACGTCACAGACCAGACCGGCGCCCCCATCCCAGGCCTCAAACCCAGCGACTTCTCCATCTTCGACAACGGTCAGTCCCAGAAAATCGCCGTCTTCGAGCAGCATTCTGACCTGCCTCTGTCCATCGTCCTCGCCATTGACACCAGCGGCAGCGTCCAAAAAGACCTCGGCCTTGAGACCCAGGATGCCCGCGAATTTATCCATTCCCTGCTCCGTCCCATCGACCGGGTCGAAGTCCTCGACTTTAACACCAAAGTCCACCGGGTCGTGCCCTTCACCAATAACCTCCGCGTCATCGACAGCGCCCTCCGTCATCTCTCCAGGGGGCCTGCGACCGCGCTCTATGCCGCGCTCTCAGACGCCGCACACGATCTGGCCTCGTTCCAGGGTCGAAAAGTCATCATCGCCATCTCCGACGGCGGCAACACCGTCTCCGGAGTCGACTACCCCATGGCGCTAGACGCCGCCATTCGAGCACGGGCCATGATCTACTCCGTGATCGACCTGCCCATCATCAACGACGCAGGACGCGACATCGCCGGCGAGCACGCCCTTATCACACTCTCGCAGCAAACCGGCGGCAAGTATTACTACGCTCAATCCGGCAATCTCCAACCCGTCTTTGAGCGCGTCGCCGGCGACCTTCGCACTGAATACCTCCTCGCTTACTACCCCAAACCCACCCGCCGCTTCGCCAACTACCACGCCATCACCGTCAAATTGAACACCCCGGCGGCCTCCCGGTATCAGGTCACCTACCGCACCGGCTACTATGCCGGCCACGGCCACGGCACCATGGTTGGACCCGCCGACGGCGGTCCCTCTGGAACCCTCCGATAAAATTAATCCATGCCCTTTCCAGGCTCATCCCTCAAACGCCAAAAATCGCCCCCACCCGGCGAAACCGGCCAGGAAGCCCTCTATCTCCGCTCCCTCAGCGAACGTCAGATCATAGTCAATATCAGGCTCCGCGACGGCGAAATCCTCACCGGCTGGATCGAATACTTCGACGACCGAATGATCCGCCTCACACGCCTGAACAAACCCAATCTGTTCATCTACAAAGATCAGATCCGAACCATCACTGAGCAGACTCGCCGCGAAGACCCCCGCAACCGCACCCGCTCTGCCACGGAGGATACCAATTGACCTCACTCGAATCGGCCGCAGCAACCAACTCGCAAGTCCCACCCTCTCTCACCTTGGCCTCTGCTGCGGCCCCCGTCGCCCTCGAAGCCGGCGCGCTCATCCTCGACTATTTCAAAAAGGGTGTCGCCACTGAGTACAAGGGCGACGTCGACCTCGTCACCGTCGCCGATCGCGCATCGGAAATGCTCATCGTCGACCGCATGCACGCCATTTTTCCCGGCCACGGCATCTACGGCGAAGAAGGCACACGCAAGCAATTGCAAAGCGAATACCGCTGGTACATCGACCCCCTCGACGGCACCACTAACTTTGCCCACGGCTTCCCCGTCTTCTGCGTCTCCATGGGCCTCGAACACCGTCCCCCTGGACTCCCTGACGATCAGGATGGAGCCCTCCTCGCCGCCGTCATCTATGACCCCACCCGCAACGAACTGTTCACCGCCGAGCGCGGCAAAGGCGCCTACCTCAACGGCTGCCCCATCCACGTTTCACAGACTCCCACACTCTCTGAGTCGCTCATCGCCACTGGCTTTCCCAGCCGCAAGCGCCACGACAATCCAAACGTCTTCTTCTACCAGGAGTTCACCCTCCGTTCCCACGGAGTCCGCCGAGCCGGCTCGGCCGCCATTGACCTCGCTTACGTCGCCGCCGGACGCTTCGACGCTTACTGGGAATTCAACCTCAACCCCTGGGACACCACCGCCGGAATGCTCCTCGTCATCGAAGCGGGCGGCACCGTCACTCGTTTCAACGGTAGCCCCTTCCGTATCGACAGCCGCGAGGTCCTTGCCACCAACTCCTTCATCCGCGATGAAATGCTCCGACTCTTTGACGACATGTTCGCCGGCCGCAAACTCCAACCGCTCCTCACCCCCCAGGAATTCGCCGCTCAGCGCGCCGCACGCTCCTGATTTCAACACCCTGCCCAGTCTCTGTGACTTTCATCACTTGATGCCAGGTTTACCCCTGCTACAATCCCCTTTAGAGTTCACCTAAGCTCAAAGAGGATCGGAATGGCATACGTTATCGCAGAACCTTGCATAGGTACAAAAGACACAGCATGCGTGGATGCATGCCCGGTTGACTGCATCCACCCCAAAAAGGATGAGAGCGAATTCAACGACTCTGAACAGCTCTACATCGACCCCGTGGAATGCATCGACTGCGGCGCCTGCGTGCCGGTCTGCCCCGTCTCCGCGATCTTCGCCCTCGACGACCTTCCGGAGAAGTGGCAGAGCTTCACCGAAAAGAACGCCGCCCATTACGGCCGCTAGTCTCGCGATCCAATTTCGGGCGCCTCCTCGGGGCTGCGCCGATCCATTTTATTGCTGGGGAAACCCATCCCGGTATTCAAGCTTCTAAACCCTTGATTACCTTTGCCTTCTATGAGTATGCCAATGCCAGACCGCACCCACGCGGACTCTAACCCGCCTGCCGAGGACAGCCTGCCAACACCCGGCAAGGTTTTGCCCATGAGCAATGCACCCGCCGCTCCCAAGCCCGCCACCCGCCACATGCGCCGCAACCCGCCTATCGCTGGAGAGGCTGAGGCCATCCAGAATGCACAGGCCGGAGACGCTCACGCCTTTGAGAGGCTCTATTCCCTCCATAAGCGCCGCGTCTACTCGCTCTGCCTGCGCATGCTGGGCAATGTCGCGGAAGCCGAAGACCTCACCCAGGAAGCCTTCCTCCAACTGCACCGGAAGATCGGCACCTTCCGCGGAGACTCCGCCTTCTCCACCTGGCTGCACCGCCTCTCCGTCAACGTCGTCCTCATGCACCTGCGCAAGAAGGGACTTCCCCAGGTCTCTCTAGAAGAAACCCTCGAGCCTGCCCAGGAAGACGGCCCGCGCAAGGACATTGGCGCTCGCGATCTCACACTGGCCGGCTCCATTGACCGCGTCACCCTCGAACGCGCCATTGAAAACCTGCCCCCAGGCTACCGCCTCGTCTTCGTCCTGCACGACGTCGAAGGATATGAACATAACGAAATCGCCGAAATGCTCGACTGCTCCATCGGCAACAGCAAGTCTCAGCTTCACAAAGCCCGCATGAAGCTACGCGATCTGCTCCGCACCGGCAAGAAAGCCGAGCAACCCAGATGACTCCTACACATCCAACTCAAACAGCAATGGATTGCGCCGAATTCCAGCAGAGGCTGCCTGAGCTCTTCGAATCCCACGCTGACCTCGCCAATCACCAACATCTCAAACATTGCGAGAACTGCGCCGCCCTGGTCCGCGACCTCGAATACATTGCCCAGCAGGCAAAGCTGCTCCTGCCTATCCACGATCCCAGCCCCGCCGTTTGGGATACCATCCAGTCAGCTCTCGAGAAAGAGGCCGAAGACGGCTCCAGTCCTCCAACCAACCCCAGGCCATCGCGCTAACCCACCTTCCACGGCCGCCATGCAAAACCATCCTTCGGGGAGCCGAGAGCTCCCCACATCCATCCACATCATTGTCCTCACCGGCTTCATGGGCGCAGGCAAAACCACCGTCGGACGCCTGCTCGCTGCGCGCCTCGGATGGACCTTTCTCGACCTCGATGCAGAAATCGAACTCCAGACCGGAAGCACCATCGCACAAATCTTCCGTATCCACGGCGAACCCTACTTCCGCGACCGCGAACTGAGCGCCCTCCAATCCCTCATCTCCCGCCCGCAAACCGTCCTCGCCCTCGGCGGAGGCGCCATCGAATCTGAGGCCGCGCGCAACCTCCTCGCCTCCACCCCCGGCCTTTGCACCGTCTTTCTCTCCGCTCCGCTTCAGGCCCTGCTTGACCGATGCCTCGCTCAGCAGCAGGGCTCCACCACCCTCCGCCCCGTCCTTGCTGACCGCGAGCGCCTCCACGCACGCTGGTCCAGCCGACTCCCACATTACCAGCAGGCTCACCTCCGCTTTGAAACTCAGGACTTGACGCCCGACCAGGTCGCCGCCAACATTGCACAGTCCGTCGAGCTTCTCCTCAACCCGGACCCAACACCATGACCACCGACCGCCAATACCAAGCTAGGCTCCAGCGCAATAACATCTTCTTCGCCTTTGCCATCGCAGTGCTCCTCTACTACGTCTACGAGTTGCGCGCCGAGCTTACCCTCATCTACGTCAGCGCCCTGGCCGCCGTTGTCCTGCGGCCCGTTGCGACGACCCTCATGCGCATCCGCATCGGCAAATCGCACCCCGGTATAGGCCTCTCCGTCGTCACGCTAATCCTCGCCATCGTCGCATTCATTGCTACCTTCGCCACTTTCGCCTTCCCTCCCGCCTTCCGCGATCTCCGCGACTTCATCTCCGAATTGCCCACCCATGCCCCGCGCATGCTCGACCGCGTCAAGTCGCTCCCCTTCATGCAACACGTCAACGTCAGCGGCCTCAGCGCCAAGCTCCAGGACTTCGCGACCCGCTTCGCCACATACATCTTTCAGTCCGCCGGCAACTGGGCGCACGCACTCTTTGCGGTCATCACCGGCATTCTCCTCACCGTCTACTTCATGATTGAAGGCGACAAGGTCTACTCCTGGGGACTCAAGCTCATTCCCGCCGAACACCGCTCGCGCCTCGATCAGGCTCTCACGCGCGCCAAACACCGCATGGGCCGCTGGCTTCTCGGCCAGGGTGCGCTCATGCTCATCCTCGGCGTCACCAGCACCATCGTCTTCGTCATCCTCCACATCCGCTACGCTTATGCCTTGGGCATCCTCATGGGGCTCTTCAACATCATCCCCGTCGTCGGCGCCATGATTACTGTCTCCCTCGCCATCCTTGTCGCCGCCATCGATTCCTGGAGCCGCGTCCTCGGTGTCATCATCTTCTACACCATCTACGCACAGATCGAAAACTCCATCCTGACCCCCAGGATCATGCAGAGCAGCGTCAACCTGCCCGGCGTCGCCATCCTCGTCGCCCTCGTCATTGGCAGCGGACTCGCTGGAATCGCAGGCGCCGCCGTGGCCGTACCCACCGCCGTTCTCATTGCCGTCCTTATCGACGAATACCTCATCGCCGGCGACCATCCACTCACCGTCGCCTCTTCCACAGCCACACCACCCCCGCAATAATCCCCCCCTCACATCTGATTCCTGAATCTCCTTGTTATCATTAGGAGTGGATCGCGGCAGCCGGCGCCGTTCCGGCTCTGATTCGCGTCCCCTCTTTGCAATGCGATGCCTCCACCCAGTCCACCCCCGACGCGA
>CAZWSD010000108.1:0-9056 GCA_964636535.1 uncultured Acidobacterium sp.
CCGATGTGGTCCGCAGACGGCAAGACTATCTACTACATGAGCGACAAGACCGGGCCGGAGAATATCTGGTCAACGCCGGTGGCGGGCGGAGCGGAAACGCAGATCACGCATTTTACCAACGGGCGCGTGCTGTGGCCGACGATTGGCGATCACGGCAGGGAGATTGTGTTCGAGCGGGATTTGACGATCTGGAAGCTGGACCTGGAGACGGGCAAGGCCGCGGAGGTGCCGATTACGCTCATCGGGAGCCCTTCCGGCGAAGGCGTGCGTGAGGTGACCACGTCGAAGTTCACGGACATGGCGCTGTCGCCGGATGGCAAAAAACTGGCCTTGATCGCGCATGGCGACGTGTTTGTGACGACAGAGAAGGATGGCGGGCAGGCGATCCAGATCACGCATACGCCGCAGATGGAGGGCAGCCTGCACTGGTCGCCGGACAGCACGAAGCTGATCTACACCTCGATGCGGACGGGAGAGAGCAAGATTTTTGAGTATAACTTCAAGACCGAGAAGGAAACGCAGTTGACGCACGGCGCGGGCATGGACCGCCATCCGCGCTGGGCTCCGAACGGTAAGGCGATTGCGTTCACCCGGGGCAAGCATGAGGTGCATCTGCTGACGCTCAAGACCGGCAAAGACGTAGTGCTGGCGCGCGACAACATGTGGTTTCCGGAGCTGCAGTTTTCGCCGGCCGGGGACTGGCTGGCGTACACGTATTACGGTGTAGATGGCTTCATCAACATCAAGGTGGTGCCGACAAAGGGTGGCGACGCCAAGCCGATCACCTTTTTGGCGAATGGCCAGACGGCGCAGCACATTGCGTGGTCGCCGGATGGCAAATATATCCTGTTTGCGACCTCGCAACGGAGTGAGAACTCGCAGATGGCGCGGGTGGACCTGGTGCTTCGCACGCCGGTCTTTGAGGAGAACCAGTTCTACAACCTGTTCAAGTCGCCGGTGAAGCCGAAGACGCAGCCGAAGTCGCCGCAAGGGTCTGCCGGGGACGGGAGGGTTCTGGCGAGCGAAAAATCCGGCAAAGGCGGCGGCAAAGGCGCGGAAAAGCCCAAGCCTGTGAAGATTGTCTTTGAGGGGATTCGCAACCGGCTTTCTCTGCTGCCGCTGGGCCTGAGCGCGACCCATCCGGTGATCAGTCCCGACGGCAAGACGCTGATATTTGCCGCGCGCGTGGCCGGAGAAGAGAACCTGTACAGCTGGTCACTCAAGCCAAATCAGAAGGAGCCGCCGGTGGCCAAGCAACTGACGGCGACGCAGGGCGATAAGTCCAACATGCAGTTTCTGCCCGACTCGAAGTCGATTGTGTACCTGCAGAACGGGCACGTGATGAAGCTGTCGCTGGCTGGGAATCGCGCGAAACCGATTTCGGTTTCGGCGCAATACCGCCTGAACTTTAACGTTGAGAAGAACGTGGTCTTTAACGAGGCATGGAGCGACCTTAAGCGTGACTACTACAACGCCGATATGAACGGGCAAAACTGGCAAGCGATTCACGCCGAGTTTGCGCCATTTATCGCCGGTGTGCGGACCGGCCACGAGCTGCGCAGCGACATCAACCTGATGATCGGACGGCTGAACTCTTCGCACTCGGGGATTTACTCGCCGCATCACCATGCCCCACAGGTGGGGCGGCTGGGCCTGCGCTACAGCCGCACGGATTATGACGAAGGCAAGGGACTGATCGTGACCACCGTGCTGCCGCTGAGCCCTGCGAACGTGGGCGGCATCAAGGTGGGCGACCGGCTGGTTTCCGTCAACGGACATGAGATTGGCACGCACACGAATCTGGATGCGCTGATGGAAAATACCATTGGCCACAAGACGGAGTTGATGGTCGAGACCGGAGGCGCGGCGCCGCGCAAGGTGGATGTGAAACCGGTGGATATCGGGGTGGAGAAGAACCTGATGTATCGCGCCTGGGTGGAGGCCAAGCGGGCTTATGTGAACAAAATCAGCGATGGCAAGCTGGGGTATGTGCACATGGCGGCGATGGAGGGAAGCTCGCTGCGGAACCTGTACCTGAATCTGGACGCGCAGAATGAGGCCAAGGAAGGCGTGGTAGTGGACGTACGGAACAACGACGGCGGTTTTGTGAACGGGTATGCCATTGACGTGTTCGCGCGCAAGAACTACCTCATGCTGACGCCGCGTGGGTTGCCGGCGGCTCCGGCGCGGCAACTGCTGGGCCAGCGCGCCCTGGGCAAGCCGACGGTTTTGGTGACGAACAGCTCAACCCTCTCGGATGGCGAGGATTTTACAGAGGGCTACGAGGCGCTGCATCTGGGCAAGGTGGTTGGCACGCCGACCGCCGGCTGGATTATCTACACAGGAGGCACGCAGTTGATCGACGGCTCGTACCTGCGTCTGCCGATGATTCGCGTGCAGACGATGAGCGGCAAAACGATGGAGATGCATCCGCGGCCGGTGAACGTGGAGGTGGTGCGCAAGCCCGGCGAAACGGAAGCAGGCACCGACTCGCAGCTGGAGGCGGCGGTGAAGGTGTTGCTCGCGCAGATCGCCAAGGAGAAGAAGAAATAATCCTGAAGGGCCGCCCGGGGGCTGATGGTGATTCTGACGCGCCGGTTCGGGGTATGCGATACTCCATTTAATGTACAAACGCGTCGTGCTGAAACTCTCAGGGGAAGCGCTGGCCGCCGGTCGGGGCTTCGGAGTGGATACTGTTCGTGTGCATGAGGTCGCCAAGGAGGTGGCCGAGGTGCGCGCGATGGGCGTGGAAATGGCGGTTGTGGTCGGCGGCGGGAATTTTTTCCGCGGCGTGGCCGAGCAGGCGCGCGATATGGACCGGGTTTCCGCTGATCACATGGGCATGCTGGCGACGGTCATCAACGCGCTGGCGCTTCAGGATGCAATTGAAAAGCAAGGCGTACAGTGCCGGGTGGTGTCGGCGATCGAGATGAACCAGGTCTGCGAGCCGTACATCCGGAGGCGGGCGATTCGGCACCTGGAAAAGGGCCGGGTTGTGATTTTTGCCGCCGGCACGGGCAATCCGTACTTTTCCACCGACACGGCTGCTTCGCTGCGCGCCATGGAGATCAAGGCCGACGTGCTGCTGAAAGGCACCAAGGTGGAGGGGATTTTCGACGCCGATCCGGTGTTGATCAAGGACGCCGTGAAATTTGAGCAGATTACCTACATGGAGATCCTGCGGCTGGGGCTGAAGGTGATGGACCTCACAGCGGTGAGCCTGTGCAAGGACAATAATTTACCGATGATCATCTTCAACATGAATGAGCCGGGAAATATCCGTCGGGTCACGCTGGGCGAGCGGGTCGGCTCGCTGGTGACGGCCTAGGGCCCGGCGCGGATTCCCAGGAACGCATTTCGCTATACCCAAGCCCTGCATCCAATGTTGAGAAGACGCAGCACGACCGTAAATATCACGCCCTGCCGAGTGCAGCAGCGCAGACTCCCCTTCGTTTGGAACCTCATGCAAGGCAGCAAGCTTCTATGGCAGTATCCGTAGTCGTAGAATCCCCCTCCGTCATCCCCGCTGAAGTTAAGCCGTCAAAGCCGAAGAAGGAGCGTTTGCCGGCGTTGAGCGGACTGCGCTGCCTTGCGGCGTTGAACATTGTTTTTTTTCACTTTTCGAATCCAAAATGGTTTGGCCCATTCGCCCCAATTGTGGCCAACGGCTACACGTCGGTCAGTTTTTTCCTTATGATGTCTGGCTTCATTCTGGCCTACAACTACGAAGAACGCGCGCGTTCCGGGCAATTGAAGGCTAGAAATTTCTGGATCGCGCGTTTTTCGCGGCTGTATCCGGTATATATGCTGGCGCTCGTCATCTCGCTGGGCATGCTGGCGGATGAGTGGCATGCGCGCACCCATGGGCAGTTTTTTCTGGGTCTGTTTCTGACGCCGTTGATGCTGCAGGGGTGGAGCCCGTCGCTTTCGACCTTCTGGAATACGCCAGCGTGGACGATGTGCACGGAGGCGTTTTTCTATCTGATTTTCCCGGTAGTGATTCTGCTGCGGCGCCCGAAACGGTTGAGCCGGCTGCTGTTGTGGATGGGCTGCCTGTGGGCGGCGGGAATGGTACTGCCATCGCTGTACATGTATTTCCACCCCGACGGGGTGATGCACGTGAACCGCTATACGGACGGATTCTGGATCCGGGCGCTGAAGTTTACTCCGCCGCCGCATGTGCCTTCGTTCATGTTTGGCATCGCGCTTGCGGACCTGGACCGGCGCATCCGGCGCGATGCGCAGCTCAGGCTCTGGCTGGGTCTGGCGGGTTGTGCTGCCGTATACGTGATGCTGTATTACGGCGACTACATGCCGTTTCCGATGATGCACGACGGGCTGATGATGCCGCTCTTCGGGTTGGCGATTCTGGGGCTGGCTGGGCGCAATTTCCTTGCCAGGATTTTTGGGTTCACGCCGTTGGCGGTGGCCGGGCAGGCGAGCTATTGCTTGTATATCCTGCACTTCAACCTTTGGATTCTGATTCACCGCTGGCATCTCTGGAACCACCTGGGCCTGGCGCGGTTCGATCCCTGGATCAGCTATGCGACCCTGGTCGGGGTGGCGGTGCTGGTGATGAAGTTCTTCGAGAAGCCGGTCCAGAACTACATCCGCCGCACATATCTTCCCAATTACGGGCGATAAGAAGATTCGGGGGCAGTTGGACGCAGGGCCGGCCTTCCGCTGGGTGGGTGCGGGAGATCAGTTGCCGGTGTTGCGGCCGCCGGGGGCATTCTGAGCATCGTGTGGGCGATTCTGAGCCACTGGAGCGAGGATTCTGGCCGAATGCTGCGGTGATGTGATGGACAGGGCATGACGGATGGGGCTGCGATTGCCGAAGGTGAGCGCAATGTTGAGACCAAGAGCCCGAAAAGATGGAGGGTGCAATGAAAAAGGCCCGCCGGAGCGGGCCTTTTCGGTTGCGGGATGAATGCGGTTGCCTTATGAGTTGCCGGCCGGCGTCACGATCACGTTCTGCGTGGAGTGGTTGCCGTGTGCAATCGCCGCTGCACAGGTGGGTTGGGCGGGCGAGTTGTAGGGTGAATTCTGGTCCGTAGTGAGGCTGCCGCTCACCGTGTTCAGTTCAGCGCTGCTGACCTTGTTCAGAAGGAAATCGGCGGTGAACACGAAGCGGGCCAGTGCCGGCTCCACGATCGGGCAGAGCGCCCCCGGTCCTGCTTTGATGGTGGGCGTTGCATTCGAGGTGAGAATGCCGGTGGCGGGGTTGACGTTGTAAGTGGAGATGGTGCCGTCGGTGTAATTGGTGACGTAGACGAACTGGCCGCGCGGATCTACCGTGATACCGTTGGGGAAGTTGCCCGTGGAAGCCAGGCCCTGATTGATGGGATCGAGTTGTCCGGTTGATTGGATGGTGTACTCAATGACCTGGTTCTGGGCACTGTCTGTCACGTAGAGGAAGCGGCTGGTTGGGTCAATGGCGATGGCCGTGGGAGCCGTGCCTGCTGAAAAGGGGCTGCTAGCCAGTCCAGAGAGCGTGCCGTCACTGTTGATCGTGAAGCCGGAAATGGATCCCTGGCCGGTCGTCGGTGAGGTGAGCGGCACCCCCGCAGTGGGAGGCGTCGTTGTAGTGACAATGGAGCCGGTGTTGACCGCGTAAACATAGCTGCCATTGGCCGAAACCGCTACGCCGCCCGGATAGTCGCCGAGTGGCCAATAAGACTGGTTTCCGTTGGCGATGGGAGTGCAGCTGGTGAATCCGTGAGTGGTTTTGTCGAGCGAGAAGGCAACGAGCGCGCCCGGACCTGGGTTGGTCTGCGAGTAGGGCGCGGAGCCGGCGGGCGCGGGAGCATAGGTATCCAGGACAAACAGCTCAGTTCCGGCGGGGTTCATGGCAACCGCTTCCGGGTCCGAGCCAGGCGTATTGCAGGTCTTTTGGGGATAAAGCTTGGCATCGGTACCGATGGCGAACTGGACGATGGCATTGTCATCGTGGTTCACCACGTAGAGCATCGCAACCGCCTTGCCGCTGCTTTGCGAGGTGGAGATCAATGGCGAGGCCACTTCGGCGACGGGATTCTCACCGCCGGAGGGATACGGGGAGTCGGGAATCTGGTTGATGGCGCCCGATTCCTGGTCGACCCAGTAAGCCGCGACCTGACCCTGCGGAGTGTTTTTGTTGGCCGTAACGTAGAGAAAGTCGATGGTATTGCTTTGGCCGCACGACGTAAGGCCGAGCCCTACGAAGGCGGATGCAGCGACAGCCAGCAGAATCTGGCCCGGTTTCCTGAACTTCATGCGCTTCCTTCATCCTCGTCATTGCCGGGAACGGACGAGGTTTCGTGGTAAATGGGTGTCCCGGATTGCATTGTAAAGGTTCGAACGCCTCAGAAGCTAGACGGCAGCGGCGTCGGGGACAGCGCAGCCAGAGTGCGACGGCCTCCGGAGAGGCCGTCGTGTATTCCTGTTAGTCGGTATGGGCATCGATGACGCCCCAGGTCGGCTGGTCTACCGTCTGGTAGGTCGAAAGGACATGGAGGTCAGTGAGCGTACCGGCATTCGGATTGAAGAGCCTTCCGGTGATGGTTCCGCCAGTATGGTCCACGGTGTAGAGGAACTGGTTGGTGGGGTCGATCAGGATCGTGACGGGGCCGGAACCGGTGCCGAAGGGCGAACCGGCGGCCTCGTGCAGGGTATTGGTACTCGGGTCGATTGTGTAGTAGGAGATTTGGCCCTTGGAGGAGGTCAGCGAGCCCGTAGCCTGGGCATTGGCAATGTAGAGGAACTTCTCAGAGGAGCCGCCGCTCACGACCAGGGCATCGGGGTCGGCAACGTTGGAGTCATTGGCAAACGGGCTGCCGCTGACCGCGGTGAGCGAACCGTTGCCGCCTGGCGTATAGGCGTAAATCTCGTTGGTGCCGCTGTCGAGCAGATAGATGTAATCGCCGGTCGCGTCGCCGTCGATCGTGTTGATGTCCACCGCGCCGGGGATAGCCTGCGGACCGTTGGTGGTAGTGGTCAACTGGCCGCTGGCGCCGATCTCATAGGGGAAAACAGTTTCCACGTCGTTATTGCTCGAACTGCCCGCGTCCATCGTGTAGATGTAGTTGCCGGAGATGTGCATATCGACCGGGAAGCAGCCCACGGGGAAGTAGGTAATGCCATGCTGCTGCTGGTTTTGCAGCAATGTGAGAATGCCGTCGTTCGAATTGACCTGGTAGGCGGTGATGGAGCCAACCGGGCGATAGACACCATCCTTGCTGTCATAGCACGGGAAGGCCGCGCTCTGGGTGGGCGAAGCGTTGGCGATCGTCTGGGTGCCGGGAAGCACGGCGGGCCCATACTCGTCGAGTACGTAGAGATATGAGCCGGAATATTCGGCAATGCGAAGATCGCCGACGCCGGTCGGGGAATAACCCTGCTGGAACGAGATGGTTCCGTCGCCGCCGACGCTGAAGGTCGCAATTCCGTTGCCTGTGTAGCTGATGTTCTTGGTATTGGCGTCGGTCGATTTGATGCCGTGATTCAGCACATAAATGTAGCGGCCAGTCTGGTCGACGGCAACCCGGATCGGATTGCTGCCTCCGGACGAGAAGGGCTGGCCAGGGATCGTGAACAGTGCGCCATTGGTGCTGTTGACCTTGAAGCCTCCAATTTCACCAGAGGCTGTGCCGGTTTTGACGCCGGTCACGTAAAAATAGCCGACGGTGTAATTCTGCTTGCACGCGGAGACCCCAAGAGTGACCGCCAAGGTCGCCAGTATAGCCAGAGATGCCTGGCCGAAATTCCTGAACTTCATGCGTTTCCTTTCCTGGCCATACCGGGGAGATGGCGCAGGCAAACTGGTAGGGATTGCCCCCGATTGCATTGTAAAGCAGAGCGTTTATATCCGGCATCCACCGGGAATGCCAGAGTCCAATTGTAAAGTTCCTTGCGCAACAAAGAAAGGGAGGGGATAAGATTCGCATCATTACCGACCGAGGCTTCTCTCCGCCTCAGGGCGCCTGCTGCCGACCCCGCCGGGGAAAGTCAGACGCCGGAGGGCCTCCAGGCGGGCGTCAATCAGAAGATGTGGAGTTTGATCGACAGGTACTTCTTGGGATTCTTACGGATCGCCGTTACCAGTTGGCTGCTGTTCGCGGTGAGATCGTCCAGGTGGTTGTACAGGGCGGGATTCTTGATGAGCTGGCCGACGGTGCCCTTGCCCTCATTGGCCTGAGTGAGGATCGAGTTGAGCTGCGTGACGGTATGCTGCAATTTCTCGGCGAATGCCGGGTCATTCAGCATCATGGCGATGGCGCCGTGACCTGAGTTGACCTTGGCCAGTACCTCGTTCAGCTGCTGCGAGGATTTTTCAAGGTTGTTGTACAGGGCCGGGTCCTTGATCATTTTTCCGAGGGTTCCTTTGCCGCTGTCGAGCTCGGTGGCCACATCGTCGAGCTTGGTAACGCTGTCGTTGAGGTGGTTGTAGATCGAGTCATCGGTCATGAGCTTACCGATGGTTCCCTTGCCGCTGTTCACCTGCTGGGCGATGGCGCTGAGCTGATTAACCGCCTCTACGCCCCGGTTATAGAGGGTGGGATCGTTGATGAGCTTGCCGATGGATCCCTTGTTGCTATTGAGGGTGTTCACGAGCACGTTGACCTGGTCGAGAATGGTGTTGAGCTTCTGGATCGTGGTCTGGCTGGACTGGATCACGTCCTGCAGGTTGGGCGTCTCGTTGGTCGGCAGCACGGCGTCATTCTGGATTGGCTTGCCGTGCGCGCGGCGATTGTTGATATTGACGACGGTGTCGCCCAGCACGCCGATGGTGGTGAGGCTGGTTCGTGAATCGGTGAACAGCTTGCCGCGGTACTCGTCGCTGACGGTCATGATGACCTCAACCGGTGTCAGCCGTGGATGCGCCACGATGCGAACCGCCTTGACGTTGCCGATGGTGACCCCGTCCAGATTAACGGGTGCGCCAACCTTCAGACCCGCGGAGTTCTCGAAGTAGGAGCGAACCCTGATCTGGCCTGAGAAGAAACCGCCACGATTGCCGGACATGAGAAAGATAAGGGCGATCACGGCCGACAGGGCGACGATGATCAGGACACCGA
>CAZWSD010000109.1:0-8998 GCA_964636535.1 uncultured Acidobacterium sp.
TCGGAGGCGACGATTACGGCCAATGATTTTCTGACGCTGCTGGTCACCGAGATGCAGAACCAGGATCCGACGGCAAATACGGATCCGAATGAGTACATTGACCAACTGGTGCAGGTGAACAATCTGCAGCAGCTGATCTCGATCAACCAGGGAGTGGGCGTGCTGGATGCGGCTTCGGGCAGCGGCGCGAGCGGTGCCAGCGGCTCGGTGATACCGGCCATGGCGCAGGCGGGAGGCTCGCCCAGTTCAGGAACAGGGGATTCCAGCTCGAAGGCTGCCGGGACCGACGCCCTGGGCGCGGCGGGAGGCGTGAGGCCGGAGGCGGCGCAGGCGGCTTTTTCGGGGCTGAACGCGTCGCCGGCGCAGGCAATGGCGAATTTTGCAGCGGCGCTGCGGGGTGAGCCCTCGTCGTCGCCTTCGGCGCAGGCAACGCTGGCGGCCAGCGCCAGGAAGGTGGCTTCGGCGCTGTGAGGCGCGGTGGACGGACAGGGTTGATGAGGAGTCTGCAATCTTCGCGGCGGCCCGGGCGGGGCGGCCGGAGTTCAACGGGAGTTCGAACCGGGGGAAGGACCATAACCGCAGGACAGAGGAGGAAGTATGTCGTCATTTTCAATTCCACTGACAGGGTTGGAGGCGTCGTCGACGGCGCTGGACACGATTGCCAACAACCTGTCGAACATGAGCACCACGGCCTTCAAGAGCCAGAATGCGAGCTTCAGCGATTTGTTTTACCAGCAGATTGGCAGCGCCGGGAGCGGGGATCCGCTGCAGGTGGGGGCGGGTGTGCAGGTGGCGGCCACCAGCACGGACTTCAGCCAGGGAAGCATCTCAGAGAGCGGCAACAATAATGATGTGGCGCTGAACGGGAATGGATTCTTCGTGGTCCGGAACGCGGACGGCACGACGGCCTATACGCGCGACGGCAGCTTTGCGCTGTCTTCGACGGGCGCGCTGACGACCGAGGGCGGGCAGGCCGTGATGGGGTATCCGGCGGTGAACGGCGTGGTGAACACGAATGCGTCACTGATACCGGTACAGATTCCAGTGGGGCAGGTGGAGCAGCCGGCGGCGACGCAGAACTTTGGGATGACGGCGAACCTGGATTCGGCGGCGGCGGTGGGATCGAGTTTTCCCGCGCAGCTGACGGTATACGATTCGCTGGGCCAGCCGCAGACGGTGACGGCGACCTTCACCAAGACGGCGGCCAATACCTGGACCTATAGCATGGCGCTGCCGGCCGGCGCGGCCACGAGCGGCACGGGGCTGACGGGCACGTTGCAGTTTGACGGGACCGGGAAGCTGATTTCTCCGGCGGCGAACGTGACGGGGATCAGCTTTACGGGACTGAACGACGGCGCCAACAACCTGACGCTGAACTGGAACCTGTACGGGGCGAGCGGCTCGCCGACGATCACGCAGGTGGACACGACCTCGGCGCTTTCGGCCACGACGCAGGACGGCTACGCGAGCGGCCAGTACAGCGGCTTCAATATTGATTCAAACGGGGTGATTTCGGCGCAGTTCAGCAACGGCCGGACGGCGGCGGTGGGCCAGCTGGCGCTGGCCAATATCACCAACCAGCAGGGGCTGAAGCTGGACGCGGGCAACCTGTATGAGACGACGCTGGCATCCGGGGCGGCGAGCGTGGGCGTGGCCGGAACGGCGGGCCTGGGCACGGTGCAGGACGCGGCGCTGGAGGGCTCGAATGTGAATATCTCGAATGAGTTTTCGAACCTGATTGTGGCCGAGCGGGCCTATGAAGCCAGTTCGAAGGCGGTGACGACCTTCGACCAGGTGACGCAGGACGCGATCAATACGATTCACTAGGCGGGACTGGACGATGGAGACCGGGCGTGGCGGGCGGGCCGCGCCCGTTTCCCATTTTGCGGCAAGAACGCCGGGCGTGTCGGCAGGTGTCGAGAAAACTTCTGCCCCGGGATTGGATTTCTAAGAAGTTTCCAATCTTTCATTCCCGAATTCGGTCTCTGTACTGCAGGTTCTCTCCGCGTATGGCGACTCAGAGTACATCTGCGATACAGGAGACGGCGCAACCCGGGGCGGCGCTGGCGGCTCCGGAGCCGGAGCCGGTAGAAGCGATCTCGCTGGCCGGGGAGATCGAGCAGCGGGTGGGGGATGCGCCGCTGCTGCTCGAAGTGCGGCTGCCGGTGCGGAACCTGCGGGTGAAGGATATCCTCGCGCTCGAAAAGGGGAAGATCTACGAGACGGGCTGGCCGGCGGATGAGGATCTTCCGGCCGGCTGTGGCGGCGTGCAGCTGGTGTGGACCGAGTTTGAGGTGATTGAAAAAAGGCTCGCGGTCCGCGTAACGAGGCTGGCATGAGCACGGCGCCGGTGGTGGAGACAGGAATGCGGGCAGCCGATCCGCGCCGCCTGCTGGTGGAGCGCGCGGCGGTGCTGTTGCGGCGTGCCGGGCGGATGGTTGGCCGGGCGTGGACGCGGTGGAGGCGGCATGCGGGTGGCCGTCTGCCGGCCTCGGGTGGCGGCATGCTGGGCGCGGCGATGAGCCGGGCGCTGGGCGCGCAGGTCGCGCGGCGCCGGATGCTGGCCGTCGAAGAGCGCCTGACGCTGGGGCCGAAGCAGCACATGTACGTGGTTCGCTGCGGGGAGCGGCGGCTGCTGGTGGCGAGCGCCGGAGAGGCGGCGCTGCAGTGGATGGCGCTGCCGGAGGAGAACGGGGCGGGCAGCGGCAACGAGCGTGACAACAGGGGAGCGCGTGCTTGCGGCGCGGAGTCGGGGGCGAAACGGCCGACGGCACAGAGGGCGCACGGCAGAAGCGGCGGATCGGGCGTGGCCGTGCTCACCGCAGAGGCGAAACGCGCGCCGACGACGGGTCGCGTGACCGGGATGGAGGGTGCGCGATGACGGCCATGCTGCTGGCGGCAGGGCGTCCGCTCCCCGGGCTGGATTTGAATCTGGGCGGAGGGCATTCGATTCCGTGGGCGATCGTGATCACGCTGACGCTGATCACGCTGCTGCCGGCGATTTTGATTTCGATCACGCCCATGGTGCGGCTGCTGGTGGTTTTTCATTTCCTGCGGCAGGCTCTGGGGACGCAGACGGCGCCGAGCAACCAGGTGCTGCTGGGCCTCGGGCTGATGATGACCTGGTTCCTGATGCAGCCGGTGCTGACGCAGGTGGATCAGCAGGCGGTGCAGCCTTATCGCGCCGGGCAGATCAGCGGGATGCAGGCGCTCGAGCGCGCGACGGTCCCGCCCAAGCTCTTCATGCTGCGCTACGCGCGCGAGAAGGACCTGGAGCTGTTTGCTTCGGCGGCGCTGGTGAAGCGGCCGGCGACGCGGGATGAGTTGCCGCTTTCAGTGGTGATCCCGGCCTACATGTTGTCGGAGCTGAAGGCGGGCTTTGAGATCGGGGCGATTCTTTTTCTGCCCTTCATGGTGGTCGACATGGTGGTGGCCGCGATCACGACGGCGATCGGGATGTACCAGCTGCCGCCGGTGGTGATTTCGACGCCGTTGAAGATTCTGCTGTTTGTGATGGTGGATGGCTGGCACCTGCTGGCGGGCGCTCTGCTGAAGAGTTTTTGACCTGCGCGATGGGCGCGCCGGGAGCGGCGCGAGCGCGCAGCAGAAAGGGGACGGAGATGGGAACGGACATGGTGGCCGAACTGATGCGGAGACTGCTGATCGAGGCCCTGCTGTTGAGCGCGCCGGTGTTGCTGGTGGTGGCGGCGGTGAGTTTTGCGATCAGCGTGGGGCAGACGCTGACATCGATTCAGGACCAGACGATCGCGACGGTGCCGCGGCTGCTGGTGACCGCGGTGCTGCTGCTGGCGGCGACGCCCTGGCTGCTGCATCACCTGGTCAGCTACACGCTGGCGCTGTTCACGGACTTTCACCAGTACCTGGGAGCGCGATGACGATTCCGGAGGGAATTCCGGTGGCCTGGGTCGGATATCTTTCGGCGCTGGCGCTGGTGCTGGTGCGCATCAGCGGGCTGATGCTGTTTGCGCCGGTCTTTTCCTCCGAGGCGATTCCGGCGCGGGTGAAGGCGATGTTCACGCTGGGGATTTCGATCTGCGTGGCCCCGGCGGTGGCGGCCTTGCCGACCGCGCACGCCGAGCTGGGCGCGCCCGAGGTGATCGGGGAGCTGGGCGTGGGACTGCTGTTCGGCATATGCCTGCGATTTTTGACCGAGATGCTGGCCTTCGCAGGGCAGCTGCTGGGGTTTTCCTTCAGTTTTTCGCTGGTGAACCTTCTGGATCCGAATTCGACGGTGCAGACGGCTCTGCTGGGAGAGTTTTTCGGCCTGTTCGGCTCGCTGGTGCTGATTGCCTCGGGGCTGGACAGGACGATGATGGCGGCTCTGCTGAGGACTTTCGTGGTGGTTCCGGTAGGAGATTTCTTTCTGTCGGCGAAGACGGCGATGGCGGTGGTAGGGATGGGCGGGGGGCTGTTCCTGGCGGCGCTGCAACTGGCCGCTCCGGTGATGGTGGCGACGATGATGGTGGACTTCGCGGCGGGGCTGGCGGCCAGGCTTTCTCCGCAGCTGCCGGTGCTGCAGCTGACCGTGCCGTTGAAGACGCTGCTGGGATTTCTGGTGCTGATTGGCTCGCTGGCGCTGTGGCCGCGGTTTATCGAGGCGCGCTTTGACGGACTGTTGAACGCGGCTGCCTTGCTGCTGAAGCAGAAGGCGATGGGCGCATGAGCGACGAGCGCACAGAAAAAGCCTCGCCGCGCAGGAAACAGAAGGCGCGGGAGCGGGGCGATATTCCGCACAGCCAGGATTTGACCTCGGCGGCGGGGCTGCTGGCCGGAACGCTGGCGCTGGGCTGGGCCGGGCCGCGCTGGGCGCGGCTGTGGGCTTCGGGCGTGGAGAAGATGCTGGCGCTGGGCCAGCCGGCGACCTGGACGGGGGCGCAGATCGATACCAAGATACTGGCCCTGCGAGCGGTGATGGTGGCGATGCTCATGCCGGTGGCATGGGTCTTTGCGGCGAGCCTGGGTGGCGCGGCGCTGGTGGGCGTGGCGCAGAGCCGGGGGGTGAATATCGCCGGCGGGGCGATGGCGTTCAAATTCGAGCGGCTGAACCCGGTGACGAATCTGCAGCAGGTTTTTTCGATGCGGGCGGTGACGCGGATGGCCAAGTCGGCGATTCCGGTGGCGGCGCTGGCCTGGTTTGTGTACGCGAAGATGCGCGCGCAGACGGCGATTCCGGTCTTCAGCCTGGAGCGGCTGCCGGACCTGTTCACGACGATGCACGGGCTGATGCTCGAGGCGGGGATGATCTTCTTCCTGTGGTCGGGGATGGATTACCTGGTGGAGTGGCGGAGTTGGGAGCAGCGGCTAAAGATGTCCAAGCAGGAGATGCGCGAGGAGTTCAAGGAGACCGAGGGCAACCCGCAGGTGAAGCGCCGGATCGCGGGGCTACGGCGGCAGCTGCGGCGGCGGGCGCTGAAGGCCGACGTGAGCCGAGCCTCGGTGGTGATCACGAACCCCACGCACTATGCCGTGGCGCTGGAGTTCAGCCTGGAACGGATGGAGGCGCCGAAGGTGGTGGCCAAGGGCGGGGACCTGCTGGCGGCGCAGATCAAGGACGAGGCGCGCTGGGCGGGGGTTCCGATTGTGGAGAATCCGCCGCTGGCGCGGGCGCTTTACAGGCAGGTAGAGGTGGGCCAGTCGATTCCCTTTGCGCTGTATGCGGCGGTAGCGGGAATTCTGGCCTGGATTTACCGTCGCGAGGTGGAAGAGAGGCTGCGGCGCCAGAAGCAGGCGGCCGGCGAGGCTGCCAACGGCGGGGGCGCGGGAGCCGGCGGATCGAAGACGCCCGCCGCGCCGGCGATGCCGACGGCCGCTCTGCTGGCGGGGAGAAGCGAGGAGACAAGCGGGCGCGAGTCCGAAGCGCCGGTTGAGGGGAACCTATGAGTACAGCTGCGTTGACAACGGCGCCGGCCGCGGCCGGGATGGGATGGGTGAAAACCGCGAAGAGCCTGGCGCTGCCGATTGGGGCGATCAGCGTGGTCTTCGTGATGCTGGTGCCGATTCCGGCGGTGGTGCTGGATATTCTGCTGGGCATTTCGATGGCGACCTCGGTGGTGGTCTTTCTGTCGGCGGTGCAGGTGCGCCGGGCGGTGGACTTTTCGGTTTTCCCGACGCTGCTGCTGCTGCTGACGCTCTTCCGGCTTTCGCTGAACATTGCCTCGAGCCGCAGGATTTTGCTGCACGGCAACCAGGGAACGGCGGCGGCGGGGAAGGTGATTGAGGCCTTCGGGCAGTTTGTGGTGGGCGGCAACTACGTGGTGGGATTTGTGCTGTTCCTGGCCCTGATTGCCATTCAGTTCCTGGTGGTGAGCCACGGCGCGGTGCGCACGGCCGAAGTGACGGCGCGCTTTACGCTCGACGCGCTGCCGGGCAAGCAGATGGCGATTGACGCGGATATGAATGCGGGGTTGATCAACGAGACGCAGGCCAGGAAGCGGCGGCAGGAGACGGCGCAGGAGGCGGAGTTTTACGGGGCGATGGACGGGGCGGCGCGCTTCAACCAGCGCGACTCGCTGGCGACGATTCTGATCACGACGATCAACATTATCGCGGGGCTGCTGATCGGGACGCTGCAGCACGGGATTCCGCTGGGCGAGGCGGTGAAGACCTACACGATTCTGACGGTGGGCGACGGACTGGTGACGATGATTCCCTCGCTGCTGGTCTCGGTTGCGGGCGCGATCGTGTTGACGCGGGCCTCCTCGGCCGGGGCGCTGGAGAGCGAGCTGGGGGCGCAGCTGTTCCGGAAGGGAACGACGCTATATGTCGCCGCCGGGGTTCTGGGCGCGTTATCCCTGGTGCCGGGGCTGCCAAAGCTGGCCTTTCTGTTGCCGGCCGCGGGGCTGGCGGTGGCCGGGCGCAGCATCGGCAAGGCGAAGGCGGAGGAGAGCGCGGCCGGGGCGACGGAGAAGAAGGATGGCAAGGCGCAGGGCGAGAATCTGGACGCGCTGCCGAAGGCCGACGATCTGAGCCTGGAGATCGGCTTCCAGCTGATTCCGCTGGTGGATGAAGCGCAGGGCGGCAGGATGCTGTCGCGGGTGCGGACGATCCGGCGGCACCTGGCCGGCGAGCTGGGGTTCCTGATTCCACCCGTGCATATCTCCGACAACCTGCGGCTGAAGCCGCGCGAGTATGTGGTTTTGCTGCGGGGGCTGGAGATTGGGCGCTGGCAGACGGAGGCCAATCAGCTGCTGGCGGTGAGCAACGAGGCGAAGCCGCGTCCGCTTGCCGGCAGGGAGGTGCGCGAGCCGGCCTTTGGGGCGATGGCGCGCTGGATCGCACCGGAGATGGAGGAGCAGGCGCTCGCGGCCGGGTATTCGGTGGTGGATCCGGCGACGGCCATCAGCACGCACCTGGCCGAGCTGATCCGGACGCATGCGCACGAGTTGCTCTCGCGGGCGGAGACCAAGCGGCTGCTGGACACGCTGAACGAGAGCCATCCCAAGCTGGTCGAAGAGCTGGTGCCGAAGGTGATGTCGCTCGGCGAGGTGCAGAAGGTGCTGCAGCAGCTGCTGCGCGAGCAGGCGACCATCCGGGATCTGGGCACGATTCTGGAGACGCTGGTGGAACTGGCGCCGCAGGGGCGCGGGCTGCCGTTTCTGGTGGAAGGTGTGCGGAGGGCGATGGGGCGGCGGCTGACGCAGCGTCTGATTGAGGCCGACGGCACGCTGCCGGTGATGATTCTGGAGCCGCAACTGGAAGAAGCCCTGATTGCCGCGACCCAGAGCGAGCCGGCCACCGACGCGCTGGTCGACCGCAGGACGCCGGCGAGCGCGCAGGTTTACGGACGTATCGCGGAATCTTTGAAAAAGCTCACGCAGGCGCAGAGCGCTTCGGCCCTTCCTGTGCTGTTGTGTCAGAGTCCGGCGCGCTATTATCTGCGGCGATGGCTGGAGGCGATCTTCCCGCGGATCAACGTGCTTTCGCCCGGCGAGATCGGGCCGGAGGTGAGGGTTCGCTCGGTGGGCATGCTGAAGGGCTGAGGGCGAGGGCTGGGGGTTAGCCGAGGGGAAGGATTCGACGGGATGGAGTGCAAGGCGGGATGGAGTGAGTGACAGCCGCGGAGTGAGCTCGAAACGGGCGAGGGGGAACGGCTGATGGAGGGAACGGGAGTCGCGGGGAAGAGAAGGCCGGTGCGGCGAGGACGGATTGGGCCAACCGGTCGGAAGCGATGTCAGGCAGGAAGTTGAGCAAGGGCGGGCTGGGGCAAAGAATCGGAAGCGATGGCAGGCAGGAAGACGAGCGAGGCGGACATGTACGACCAGAAAGAGTGGATGAGCGGGAGATCGGATTTTGAGGAAGCGCGCGAGGGGAGAAATTCGGAAGCGGGTTGCGAGCCGTTGACCCCGGAACAGGAAGAGCAGCTGATGGAGCATCTTCCAATGGTTCGCTACCTGGCGCGACGGATTCATGAGCGGCTGCCCCATCACGTGGAGATGGACGACCTGGTGAGCGCCGGGATGCTGGGCCTGCTGGATGCGATGCGGAAGTTCGATCCCGGGAAGAAAGTGCAGTTTCGCAGCTATGCGCAATTTCGCATCCGGGGGGCGATCCTGGACAGCCTGCGGACGCTGGACTGGGGTCCGCGCGACCTGCGTCGCAAGGGCCGGGCGGTGGAGGAGGCGATGCGCGCGCTGACTTCGAAGCTGGGCCGCGCGCCGCAGGAGGCCGAGGTGGCCGTCGAAATGGGGCTCGCGCTGGGCGACTATCAGCAGCTGCTGGGCGAGTTGAAGGGGCTGGAGATCGGCACGCTGCACAATGAGCGGTCGGAGAATTCCGGGGAGGAGGAGCTGGCGTTTGTCCCGGCGGATCCGGAGGATGATCCGCTCTTCCGCTGCCTGAAGGGCGAACTGCGGGAGCGGTTGATTCGTGCGATCAAGGGATTGCCGGAGCGCGAGCGGCTGGTGATGACGCTTTACTACTACGAGGAAATGACCATGAAGGAGATCGGGCTGACATTGGGCGTGGTGGAGTCGCGGGT
>CAZWSD010000110.1:0-7802 GCA_964636535.1 uncultured Acidobacterium sp.
GGGAATTTGTAGCCGGGGCGCGGGGCATTGAGGGCCGGCAAGGGAGTTTTGGCCGGCTGCGCCTGAAGGCTGCTCAAGAGCAGAAGAGTGGCAGTGATACCGCCCAGTTGTTTACGCCAATTCAAAAGTGATCTCACCCAAAGGCCAGTGAATTTTTCACTGGCGGAAATGCAGCCGCACGAGCAGCGCGGCATAAAGGGTTGCCGCTCCCATAAGCGCATTGTACTCATGATGGTTGCGGTAAAGCGCGGGGGAAAATTTGCCTGCCTCGCCATGCATGCCGGGAGTAAGGCGCGGAAGCAGGCGGGGAACGCGGCGGCAGTAGTTGTCAAAGCCCGGGAAGATGCCGCGAAGGTATTCTTCTTCTGCGCGGATGACGGGCAGGTAAATGGCAAAGAACAGGATAGCGATCCCGGCAAGGATCCACCAGTTGCGGGCGGCGACGGCGAATCCCAGCGCGATGGCGAGTGAACCGAGGTAGAGCGGATTGCGTGTGTGCGCGTAGGGTCCTGTGACGGCAAGTTCGCGGTTTTTCTTGACGTAACCAGAGGCGTAGGCGCGGAGAGCGATGCCGGGCGCGACGAGGAGCAGGCTCCAGAGGATGGAAGCAGGGGACGGCTGCGCCAGGCAGAGAAAGACGATGGCGAAGGCGAAGCCCAGCGGCACGCGGATGCGTCGGGCGATGCGGCTCCAGTCGGTTTTCAAAGCGATGGCTCCGTGGAGCCGGCGAGCAGTTCGAAGGCGGCGGCAGCGACGGCTTGCGGCGTGATGGTGAGCAGCCCGGCTTCGGGATCGGGGCGGCGGGTATGGTCGCGCTTGCTGTGGGGATGCCGGAGGACGCGGAAGGGGACACCGTAGGGGCCGTTGCGTGCCGGATCGGTGGGGCCGAAGATGGCGACGACGGGGCGGCCGAGAGAGCAGGCGAGATGGAGAGGGCCGGTGTCTCCGGCGATGACGAGCGCGGCGCGGCGGGTGACGGCGATGAGCTGGGAGAGAGTGGGAGTGAGGGGAATGGCAGTGGGGCAGACGGCGGAGATCTTCTGTGCGAGGTTGAGTTCGGCGGGGCCGGCGTTGATGGCGATGCGATAGCCCTGGGCGGTGAGGATTTGGGCGACTTCGCCATAGCGATCGGGGGGCCAGCGTTTGGCTCCCCAGCCGGCGCCGGGGCTGATTAGCACGAACGGTTTTGGCAGGGGCGCGGCGTACGCATCGCTGGGAGCATCAGAGGGCAGAAGGGGCTGGAGCGATGGGAGGGATTGGCCGGCGAGGGCTTCGGCGACCTCAATGGATTGCTCGATGACATGGACGCCGCGTGTGGCAACGCGCTGGGAGAAAAAGAGACGGGCGAGGGGTTCGCGGGGCCTGGCCTCGCCGATGAGGTTGTGGAGATTGGCGGCGCGGGCGACCAGGGCGGAGCGGACGGCGCCCTGGAGGTCGATGGCGACGTCGTAGTTGGCGGCGCGGAGCTCGCGGCGGACAGCGCTGATGTCGCGGAGGGTTTGCAGGGTGAAGGGCGCCTTGGCCCAGCGCTTGGCAGGGACGATGTGGAGGGCATCGACGAGGGGCATGCCCTGGGAGCCGGGTGAGGCGTTGGCGGCGCGGAAAAGTGAGACCCATTGGGGCTCGACGGCCCATCCGATGTGCCAGGCGGGGTGGGCGCGACGCAGGGCCGTTATGGCCGGGAGCGAGTGGAGGATGTCGCCCATGGCGCCGAGGCGAACGACGAGGACGCGCAGGGATTTTGGAGTGTCGGGCAAGTGTTCATTTTCTCATAGCTGAGGGCCAGTTTCCGTGGGCGCCAGCAGAGCCCGCAAAGACTCGCGGACCTGGGATTCGTCCTCAAAGCGGACGCGGAGTTGGGCGGTGCGGAGGGTGGCAACGGCTTCCAAACGGGCGCATTGTTCGGGGGTGAGGCGGACGGCGTCCTTCTCGGTGGTGAGGAAGGTGCGGACGGGATGGCGGAGCTGGAGGTCGAGGAGGTGGGTGATATCGGCGTCGGTAAAGGTGTGGTGGTCAGGGAAAGCTGTGCGGGCGGAGAGGGTGATGCCGCTGGCGGCGAGGGACTGGAAGAAATCGCCGGGCCGGGCGATGCCGCAGAAGGCGATGACGCTTTTGCAGGAGGGTGGCGCGGCGAGTTCGCGGTGCATGATCCAGATGGGCTGGTGGAGGCCGCGGTGACGGAGCTCGGATTCGAGGGCGCGGTCTTCGGCGCGGAGGGCGAGGATGTGTGCGCGGCGCAAGGCGGAGAGCGGCTCGCGGAGGCGGCCGGCGGGCAGGAGGAATTCGCTGAAGTCGCTGGCGTGGAGGAGGACGATGTCGAGCGAGCGCAGGAGCTTTCGGTGCTGGAATCCGTCGTCGAGAATGTGCAGGCGCGGGCCGGTTAATTGGCGTTCGGCCATGCGTCCCGCTTCATAGCGGCTGGGGCCGACGTAAACCGGTGCGCCGGTGTGGCGGGCAATGAGGAGGGGTTCGTCGCCGTAGCGGGTGGCGGGGCCTTCGGGCGGGACGCGCTCGGTTTGTTGCGAGCTGCGTTTGTAGCCGCGGGAGAGGACGTCGGCGGGGACGCGGTCTTGGCGGAGGAGTTCGATAAGGCGGATGACTACGGGGGTTTTGCCGGCGCCGCCGACGGAGAGGTTGCCGACGCTGATGACGGGCCAGTTGAGGCGCTGTGCTGGGGAATTGTCACCGTGATAGCGGCGATTTTTGAGGGCGAGTCCTGCGGCGTAGAGCGGGACGAGGGGCAGGAGCAGGCGCTGGGGTTTCATGATTTACCTCGCAGGACTTCCAGTATTGCGGAAACGGCGCGGTCGGTAGCCCCGGCCTCGCGTTCGCAGACGGTGTAGGCCGCGGCGCCCATGCGCTGCACTTCTGGGGGATTGGCGAGGAGATGGGCGAGTGTGGGGGCGAGATTTTGCGGCGAAACGATTTCGAGGGCGCGTTCGGCGCGGAGCGAGGCGACGATGCCGCGGAAGTTGTCGTAGTGGGGGCCCATGAGGATGGGCACGCCGAACTGGGCGGGTTCGAGCGGATTGTGGCCGCCCCTGGGGATGAGGCTGCCGCCGACAAATGCAACCGTGGCAATTGCATATAGACCGGCGAGCTCGCCGATGGTGTCGAGCAGGAGGATGGAGCCGGAAGCGAGCGGGGTGGGGCTGGCGGCCCAGGTGGAGCGGCGATGCCAGGGTCGTCCGCTGCGGGCGATGATTTCGGCAACGGCGTTGAAGCGTTCGGGATGGCGCGGGGCGAGTATGGTGACGGCGTCTGAAGGGAGCGCGGCGAGGAGGATCTGGTCTTCGCTTTCGTTACCGATGGCGCAGGTGGAGCCGCAGACGAGGACGGGGGCGTTTTGCGGGAGATGGCGGCGGATGGCGCCGACGATGGGAGCGGGCGTGGCGATGCGGATGTCGTACTTGAGATTGCCGGCGGCAATTGTGTTGGTTGCGCCGAGGGCGCGCAGGCGTTGGGCGTCGATTTCGCTTTGGGCGAGCACGGCGGCGAAGTTGCGAAGCAGCGGCCGCCAGAGGATGCGGAGGCGGCGGTAACGCGGCCAGGAGCGGTCAGAGATGCGCGCGTTGACGACGGCGACGGGGATGTTACGCCGGCGGCACTCGGTGAGCATGCGCGGCCAGAATTCGGTTTCGAGCAGGACGACCATTCGCGGCTGAAGCGCGTGGAGATATGCTCGGACGGCGAAGGCGAAGTCGAGTGGAAAGTAGAAGACGGAGTCTGCGCCGAGGCGCTCGCGGGCGAGGGCCTGGCCTGTGCGGGTGGTGGTGGAAAGGACGACGGCGCAGCCGCTCTGGTCGCGGAGGGATTGAATAAGGCGGGTGGCGGCGAGGACTTCTCCGACGGAGACGGCGTGGATCCAGAGGACGGGCTTGTCTTTGACGAAGTCGCGCAGCGAGCGAGGAACGCGTCCGAGGCGTTGCGCGAGCCCTTGGCGGTACTTGCCGGCGGTGGCCATGCGCAGGAGCCAGACGGGCGCGCTGAGGAGCAGGGTGAGCGACAATGCGATGCTGTAAAAAACGAGGAGCAATCGATCTCTTTACCGGAGGCTTCCGCGAAGATGATAATCGCGGCAAGAGCTGACAGGTAATAGCAGGCTTTATGCGCGCGCGACTGAATTCCTTCGCAATATTGGTTGTCTTCTTCATGATGCCATTGGCGTCGAGGGCCGAACACCGTTTGCCGGCGGTGAAATCGGCGATGAGGTATCCGGACAGCGCGGTTGACAAGCGCGAGCAGGTGGCGATTGCGGCGGTGCCGTACGTGACGGCTGGGCAGCAGAAAGTGTTTGCGATTCCGTACCGCAAATTTGGATTTTTGCCGATTCGGCTGATTATCACGAACATGGGCGACAGGCCGATATCGCTCGAACATACGCGGGTTTTCTTTATCAGCGCGAATAATGACCAGATTGACGCGGCGACGCCGGATGACGTGGAGCGGAATATTCCGCTTTCGTACAAGGAGGGGCGGAAGATTCCGGTTGGGCCGTTAAAAATGCCGACGCATCGGAAGGATTCCGATTGGAAGGTGCAGCAGGACTTTGACCGGTATGAGTACAACGCGGTTTCCGTGGCGCCGCATTCCACGCATGCGGGGTTTCTCTGGTACGACGTAAATGGGCTGGGCGGCGATCCGCTGCAGGGGGCGAGTCTGGTGGTGGAGCAGATTGAGAATGCCGACGGACGGCAGCTTTTTTACTTCCGCGTGCCGCTGGATAAAGGGAAATAGGCTTGGGTTTTCGGCTCTGAGGGTTTTCAGCCAGGGCATACTAGGGAAACCGCAGATCCCTCCGCTCCATCCGCTTCACGGATTCCGGTCGGGATGACAATGTTTTTTGCAGTCGCTGGTCCGAAAGAATGAGCGCTAGTCTTTGTCTGCGCCTTTTTTCTCGCGGGCGCGCACTTTGAACCAGATGGGCGAGCCTTCAAAGCCGAAGGCGGCGCGGACCTGGTTTTCAAGGAAGCGCTCGAAGGAGAAGTGCAGCTTGACATCGCGATTGGTGAAGAGCACGAAAGTAGGCGGGGCGACGGCGGCCTGGGTCATGTAGAAGATGCGCATCTTGCGCGACAAGGGGACGCCGGCGCGCTGGAAGTCGATCTGGTCGAGGAAACGGTTCATCTGGCCGGTGGTGATGCGCTTGCGGCGCGCGGCGGCGACGCGGAGGACGGCGTCGAGCACGCGGTTGAGGTGCTTGCCCTCTGCCGCGGAGATGAAGAGGACGGGTGCGTAATCGAGGTATTTGAGGTGGCGGCGGAGCTGCTCCTCGAAGACCTGGCGGTCGGCGGGAGGCTTGCCGTCGGTGCGGCCGGTGGTGACTGCGTCCCACTTGTTCACCAGGATAATCACTGACCGGCCACTTTCGTGCGCGTAGCCGCCGATGGTGGCATCGGCCGCGGTGACGCCTTCGGTGGCGTCGATGACCAGCAGTGCGACGTCTGCAGCCTCGAGGTGGCGCCGGGCCATGACGACGGAGAGCTTTTCGGCCATGAGGGTGGTTTTGCCCTTGCGGCGGATGCCAGCCGTGTCGACGATGCGGAGCTGGTGGTCTTTGTAAGAGATGACTTCATCGACGGCGTCGCGGGTGGTGCCGGCGATGGGAGAGACGATGGCGCGGCTGCTGCCGGTGAGGGCGTTGAGCAGCGTGGACTTGCCGACGTTGGGACGGCCGATGATGGCGACGCGGGTTTCCTGCTGCTGGTACTCGCCGTGGGTGCGGTGGAGGGGTTCGGCGGGGGCTTGTTGTGTCGATTCGGTCTCGGGCTCATCTTCCGCTTCAGTTTCGGCGGGAAAATCGAGGACAGCGAAGACTTCATCGAGCAGGTCGCCGATGTTGTGGCCATGCTCGGCGGAGATGGCGGTGAGGTTGTGGATGCCGAGCCGGCGGAAGTTTTCCGCCGTGGCGTCGAGCTGGGGCGTGTCGATTTTATTGACGGCAAGGAAGAGCGGCTTGCCGGTACGGAGGAGCAGGCGCGCGAGGTCGAGGTCGGGCGCGGCGAGCTCAGTGCGTCCGTCGACGACCATGACGATGGCCTGGGCTTCTTCGAGGGCGACGCGGGCCTGGCGGAAGATTTCTGACGGGATGAGGGCTTCGTCGTCGGGAATGATGCCGCCGGTGTCCACGAGGCGGGCAACGTGGCCGTTCCACTGGACTTCGCCGTAGATGCGGTCGCGGGTGATGCCGGGTTCGTCGCCGACGATGGAGCGGCGGGACTGGGTGAGGCGGTTGAAGAGCGTGGATTTGCCGACGTTGGGGCGGCCGACGATGGCGAAAGTGGGCATGGCGGCGCGGTCGCCAGCGAGCGGCTGGCGGCGGCGGTGCGCATTGCTGTTGGATGGCTTGCGTTGGGATTTCAATGGACTTGCCTTGGGTTATTTTACGGGGAGCGCGGATCAGGCGAGTCCGGCATCGATGCCGAGCTGCTTTGCGGCGGCTCGGAGGCGCTTGTCCCGGGTCCAGAGCTGGGTTCCGGATGTTAACAATGCAGAGGCCAGGAGGTGGGCGTCGATGTAGCCGAGGCCCCGGCGGTAGAGAGAATGGCCATCAATCATGGCCAGCACTTCTTCGTGCATGGCGATGCGCGGTTGTCTTAGCGCATGCATCTGCGCCAGGATAAAGGTTCTCCTGGGGATAGCCCCCAGGGCGATCTCCCCGATGACGAACGGATGGCATAGTGCGTTCTTCCGGGAGAGGACCGTCACCATCTGAGTGTCGGTATGGCGCAGATGATCGATCCAGACGGAAGTATCCGGCAGGATCAAGCGATTTTTGACCGTCTGCGGGGAATGTGCCGAATGTCTGGCATGGTTCCACCCAATTGAGCCAGGCGGCGTGATGCTTCGACTTCGATGAGGACCTTCAAGGCTTCGCGGACGAGGGCGGATTTCTCGTGGATGCCGGTGTACTCCTCGGCCTTTGCGAGAAGATCGTCGTCGAGAGTGAGGGTGGTTCGCATGGAAGGTTCCTTCTGCATTGATTTTAGCATCATTGGGTGAAGATTATGATGCGGATTGTGTTACCTCAGGTTCACGTGGACGGGGGGATTCCCGGTATTCTTAGCTCAGTCTGACCGTGTCCGATTCCTCGCCCCATCTTCCGGGATACCCCTCCCTGCACGCGTTTTTTGCGCCGGGCGGCATTCTTGCGAAGTCGGAGATGCCGTACGAGTTTCGGCGGGGGCAGCTGGAGATGGCGCAGGCGGTGGAGCGGGCCATGGAGGAAGGCCGGCACCTGATTGTGGAAGCCGGCACGGGCACGGGCAAGACGCTGGCTTACCTGTTGCCTGCGCTGAGGAGCGGGCGGAGGGTGATTGTCTCGACGGGGACGAAGAACCTGCAGGAGCAGCTTTTCTACAAGGACATTCCGTTTCTGGAGTCGCTGCTGGGGCCGCTGCGGGTGACGTACATGAAGGGCCGGGCGAACTACCTGTGCCGGAACAAGCTGTATGGGCTGCGGAGCCAGCCGATTCTGAATGGACTGGAAGAGATCAGCCAGTACCAGGCGATTGCGGAGTGGGAAAAGACGACGGAGACGGGCGACCGGGTGGAGATTGACAGCCTGCCGGAGTCGAGCGCGGTGTGGACCAAGCTGGACGCGCGGGGCGAGGCTTGCCTGGGGCAGAAGTGTCCGGATTACGAGCGGTGCTTCATCACGGAGATGCGGCGGAAGGCGGCGGAGAGCGACATCATCATTGTGAACCACCACCTTTTTTTTGCGGATATGGCGATCAAGCAGCAGGCACGGACGGCTCCGGATGCGGGTGTGCTGCCGGATTCGACGGTGGTGATTTTTGACG
>CAZWSD010000110.1:7902-8997 GCA_964636535.1 uncultured Acidobacterium sp.
CGGACGGCTCCGGATGCGGGTGTGCTGCCGGATTCGACGGTGGTGATTTTTGACGAGGCGCATGAGTTGGAGGATGTGGCGTCGAGCTACTTCGGGATCAGCCTGAGCAATGTGCGCTTTGAGGACCTGGCGCGGGACGTGGAGGCGACGCTGCGGTCGAAGGACGCGCTCAAGGTGGAGGTGGTGCAGGCAGCCCAGATGATCCGCGAGCGGGCGCGGCTGTTCTTTGGGTCGCTGCCGCGCGGGAGCGGCAACGAGGGACGGATTCCGTTTGTGGACCGGGAGGAGTTCCTGGAGATGCAGGGCGATCTCTACCTGGGGGTGATGAACTCACTGCACCGTCTGGAGAGCGAGCTGGAACGGTTGCGCGGGGTGGACGAGGCGGCTCCGCTGAAGAAGCGGATTGCCGAAGTGCGGGAGCAGTTAAAGTTTGTGATGGAGGCGAGCGACCGGAACACCGTGTTCTGGATAGAGCGGCGTGGCGGCAAGCACGCGACGGTTCACCTACAGGCGACGCCGATTGATGTGTCGCAACTGCTGGGCGAACTGCTGTTTGAGAACTTCGGGACGGTGGTGCTGACCTCGGCGACGCTGACGGTGCAGGGCGGATTTGGCCATATCCGGCGGCGGCTGGGGATGGCCGATGCGCGCGAGCTGGTGGTTCCGTCACACTTCAACTACGGGCAGCAGGCGCTGCTTTACCTGCCGCAGGGCATGCCCGATCCGCGTGAGCCGGAGTTCCCGGTGGAGGCGACGGCGCGGATCCGGCGGGTGCTGGAGATCACCGCGGGGCGGGCGTTTTGCCTGTTTACGAGCTACCAGCAGATGCGCGAGGTGTATGAGCGGCTGCTGAGCGAGGTGGGGTTTCCGCTGCTGTTGCAGGGGACGGCACCGAAGAAGGCGCTGCTGGAGGAGTTCCGGAGGACGCCGAATGCCGTGCTGCTGGGGACTTCGAGCTTCTGGCAGGGCGTGGACGTGCAGGGCGAGGCGCTGAGCTGCGTGATTATCGACCGGCTGCCGTTTGCCGTGCCCTCGGACCCGGTGGTGCAGGCGCGGATGCGGGCGGTGGAGGAAGCGGGCGGCAAGCCGTTCTTC
>CAZWSD010000111.1:0-8966 GCA_964636535.1 uncultured Acidobacterium sp.
TGACACCAGTCCAAGGTGGTGAAGGCGCGGGTGCATGCCAACCCAGTTGAGTTTCGCCTGTCGGGCGATGATTTCCACTTCCGCGCCGCTTTCCTGCAGAAGCGCAGCGGATTCAGTGGCACTCTGTCCGCCGCCAATGACAGCGATTCTCTGATTCCGGAAAATACTGAGGTCGCGATGTTGACTGGAATGCGAGACGAGCGCAGCAGGAAGGCGTTGGAATGCCGCTGGGCGGAGGGCGAAAGAGCCAATTCCACCGGCGACAATGACGCGACGTACAGAGAACGTGTGTCCGTCAGAAAGGGAAATCCTGAATCCCTCCGCGTTGGGTTCGACGAGCCGGATGAATCGTCTGTCCAGATCGGGGACCGCCTTCTGCTGATACCAGCACCCATACTCAATGAATCTTTCCAGGGGGATCGGCTTCGGGCAGTGATTGCCCCGTTCCTCCAAGAAGGCATCGAGTGTTAACCGGCCACCGGGATCAGAGATGTAGGAGGCAATCCAGTTGGAACGCAGGCACATGCCTCTCGGCATTTGATTGCCCCAGAAAGACATGGGTTCCCCGAAAGTGCGAGTTTCAATTCCGGCCGACCGCAAGAATGCAGACGCGGCCAAGCCATAGGGACCGGCACCGATAATCGCGGCATAAGAGTCACACTTCATGCTTTCGATCTATCCTCAGAGGAAATGTAGTAGTTATTCAATAGAGATAATGCGCCGTGCCGTTGCTAAGACTTTCTTGAGCTCAGAATCGACGCTCGCCTTTGGCGTGAAAATAGAGCGAGCCGCGACCGGCTCGGAGACCGGCGGGAGTCACCTGAGGTCGCACCATTCTACCTAGTCCCTTGTGTCAATTTCAAATGAACAGGAAAACCGAACCAGCGGGTGCCAGATGTGTTTGGTGACATCGATAACACGTATCCCTGAGGGGCAGCTGCAGTTGATTCGGGAAGCGTGCGCCCAGGTTTCCTCTTGTTTGGCCCGATGGCGTGCAGTAGACTCATTCTTCTGTTTGAGGTATCGGAATGTTGGGGTATGGAGAAAAACCCGCTGTTCCATGCCTTGATTGGGTGGAGCCGGAATTTTGAGCATCGTGCGGACATGCTGCTCCTGCAAAATATCTGTGCAGACATGCCGCTATCTGGCTGCAGCCCATGCGTCTGGGATGGAAAGCCAAGGGAGGTCGGGATGGCAATGAGAGAGATCGATTTGATCCGCAAAGATCGGGCTTATCAAATTCACTCGCTTCATCATCCGGTTGATACGAGCGATCCGTTGATTATTGTAAGCGGGCGGGGCGCGTACATATGCGATGCGGAGGGAAACGAGTACCTGGATGGTCTTTCAGGTCTATGGAATGTAAACCTTGGTCATGGCAGGCCGGAGCTGGCGGATGCAGCGTCAGACCAGATGAAGACTCTGGCATATTTTTCGGGATATTCCGGATCTGCGACGACCCCTTCGATCATGCTCGCCGAGCGGCTGATCGGCCTTGCGCCTGCGATGGCGTCGGTGTTCTTCACTTCAGGCGGTGCCGAAGCGAATGAGACGGCGTTTAAGACAGCGCGATACTACTGGAGAGCTCTTGGCAAGCCAGAGAAGCTGAAAATTATCTCCCGGATATATGGATATCACGGCGTAACGCTCCAGGCGATGAGTGCCACGGGTATTTCCGCATATTGGAAGATGTTTGAGCCTCGGGTGCCGGGATTTGTTCATATCCCAACCTGTTATCCCTACCGTTTTGATAGCACCAATGCGGAACAATCGCCGGGGAAGGCTGCGGCGAATGAGTTGGAAAAGGCAATTTTGCGAGAGGGGCCTGAGACTGTGGCCGCCTTTATCGGAGAACCAATCCATGGGGCAGGCGGCGTCATCTATCCGACTGACGATTATTGGCCTGAGGTGCGCGCCATTTGCGATAGGTACGGGGTTCTGCTCATCGCGGATGAAATCATTACGGGCTTCGGTCGCACAGGGCGCTGGTTTGGGCTGAATCACTGGAATGTGACGCCCGACATCCTAACTTTCGCCAAAGGTGTAACTTCCGGTTATCTTCCACTAGGTGGAATCATGGTGAGCCGGGAAATTCAGGAACTTCTGGATTCGGTGGAGCCTGGCAATCGGTGGATGCACGGGTACACGAACTCCGGTCACCCGGCGTGCTGCGCTGTAGCCTTACGGAACATAGAAATTATTGAACAAGAAAACATGGTAGAGAACTCAAAAGAGATGGGCGATTTGCTCTTCAATGCGCTACAGAAGGCGTTTGCGGATCACCCACACGTCGGAGACATCCGTGGCGGAAAGGGGCTTATGGCGGCATTGGAATTTGTGGAAGACCGCCGCACCAGGAAGAACTTTCCGGTCGAGAAAGATTTCGGTAACCGCTTGAGAAAGAATCTGCAAAGCCGAGGCGTGATAACACGTACCCGACCTACCGCTGGAGAACACCCCGCTGCCGGAGATCAGGTTCTTTTTGCGCCGCCGCTAATCATCAAGGAGCAAGAGATAAACGCATTAGTGTCGACTACGAAGGAAACCCTAGACGCTATGATCTAGAGTTGAATCGTCCGGTTCTCATCAGGAATTGGGCCCGAAATAAAGTCCTCCAACAAGGACAAACCCCGCTAAAATAGCGGGGTTTATTCCAGGCCGATCTGATAATCAAGGGAGAATATAGGAAGGTCCCCTTTAGCTTCCCCCGGCGCTCCCGAGAGGAACGATGACCTCAGCGGAGTAAACATAGCCTTTGAGGGACTACGCGTTGCACCGAACCACGAAGCGCAAACCTCCTGAGGTTATCATCGCAACACCGCTTTTCGGGGCGCATCAAAACTAAATTCGACGTCATCGTCGGTGATATGCGCGTATGCTATTCGCGCACGATCCTTTCCTGGCCCTTCAATTTGCCAGGCTTCGTTGTTAAGTATCAGCCGCATTTGACTTCTCTGGCGCCACCAGGCGGCGACTTCGCGGGGAAGCGGGGTCCAGACAGAGCTGTTGACTCGCAATTCGCGGAGATAGCCGAGCAAATTCTGATAAGCATTTAGAGCTGGAGATGTAAGTAGGTAATCGGGATGTGTCAGGATTGTGATTAGCCCATGGTTGGCCTTAATCAAACCTATTTGCTGCTTCCACAGCGACAGCGAATAGTCGTCGAGGATGTTGAACAGCGTGTGGTCCTGAGTGCACGTCAACGGGAGTTCCACCAGTTTTCCGACGAATGAAGGCATTACGGTGCAGCAACCGCCGTGTTGTGGATCGAGGTGCCCGACGTTTGGAATTGACATGTCATAAGAGAACTCAAAAGCGTCGTACCAGTCAGCATTTCTGTACAGGACGCCGGATCGAAAGCCCTCCGCCCCATAATCACGAGCGTACTGATTGATTTGCTGCGCCCTCTTGAGGAACTCTGCGCGATCGCCATAGAGGCGCCCATCATGCTTAAGATCGTGGACGTTGATCTCAAAACCCCGGTCGCGAATTGCCTGGAGAAAGGTCGACTCAACCGAATATCGTTCTTCTGGAACAATCTGGAAAGAACTCTTAAATCCGAATGACTCATCTATGTCCATTAGTTGAGGGCAGAAATCTTTACCGGCTACATGCTCAACATCGTGAGTAATGATGGAGCAGCAAGAATATCCTTTGGGCCAGAACCAGATGAACGGCATCGTATCGAGGTCGGCGGCGCGCATCATCAGGGCCAGCAGGCGCCGCTGCAATCGATCAACTGTAAAGTCGACGGGCCATGCAGGGAATGGAATCTTATCCCAATTTCGCAAATGGATTCGCTGCAGGCGAGCACGCAGCGCCAGCCCAAGATATGGGCGCAGCAGATAGTAGATTTTGCGAATGGCGGCGGTGGACAGGCGATTATCATGCCGAGATAGAGCCGCATATCGCTCACGCAGCAGATTGTCAATTGCCTCCTTTGGGTTGAAGGGAAGGCATACTTGCAAAGTTAATAACTCAATGTCGTTTGATACATCATATAATTCAGCATTAGCATGGCTGTTGGTGTATCCGTGGGTTGTCCGGCCATAGCAGACCACCTCGCTTCCGAATCGGAAGAAGCCCGGTTCCGACGACTGGCCTGGAGCTACGGCGAATTTCACGTTGGCGTCTGGGCAACGGAAATAGTCGAGAACTGGTTGAGTCAATCCGAGATCGGTGTCTATCATTGGACTTTCAGTGGGAGGTCTTAGAAAGGGCTTGGCGTAGAGAACCTGATACTATCATTCGTCCGTAGGATTGTCATTAGATATTCGGGGTGGTTGCCAAACGGATGCGGAGCCTCTTGCCTTGTGCGACCGGTTGACGAGAGCGGGTCGGTCGTGCGACTCTGTCTACGCCTGACTTGTCAGCTACCGAGTCGATGTCTGGTATCTGTTGGGAACCATGAAAGCCTATTGCGTGAGATGTGCTGGAGCAAGCATCTGTTGAGAGCCGGATTCGGTTACCGTGGCGACGCACTTTCGCTCAACGATGTCGCGTGACAGTGATTTCGGCGGCCGATGGACTAATGGCAACCCCTTAGCTGCCGCCAGATGATGCAGCCAGTTCTTGTAGAGAGAAACCGCGGTCTGGCGCCAGACATGAGGTAAAGTAATATTCTCGAAGATGGTGGATAACTCACGAAGAAGTACCTCTCTTGGGTAGCGTTGTGCGGCATGCTGGACCTCGCAGAGGGCCGCTACGGTGTCATCGTCGAAATAGGAACGGGGTATGGACGGATATACTGCAGCCTGACGGCGAAGGTAGCGCGCGACATCTCGTCGATATTCGAGCAAAAGAGTATGCGATTCGTATTCCGGGTGTCCCTGGAAGAAGACGAAGAGGCTTTGATGCTGTTTGATGAAAGTGTCAACTCCAACTCGCGGCGAGGTAGTGAGAACCTCATAGCCGCGTTCGATCAGTTGTTTTTGCTCGAGGCCGTTCCATCGCGAATGGGGCATCAGGAAGCGCGAAGATATTCCTTCCGTGATCGGATGCCGGGAAAGCGTTTCGCAGCCGAAGAGTCCAGAGTGCTTCCAGTTGCTTCGTGTTCGGTAAATGCCGTCCATGTGCAGAACTGCGGCATGGGCAGCCAGACAGGACCAGATTGTAGAGGTTGTGTGGTCGTGAGCCCAGTCCAGCAGCCTGACAAAGTCCTTCCAATAGGGCTCCTCTTGGAGACGGGCGTTCGAGGGTTCCCGTCCGGTGACGATTAGACCATCGAGCGAGGTATTCCATAGAGTATCGATGTTTGAGTAAGACTCTTCGACGTGGCGTGCTATAGGGCTTCTGCGGGGAATGCCTGGTAATTGAAAAAAGCGCAATTTGACGACGCAATCTTCAGAGGCATCAGCCAGAAGAGACAGGAACTGGCGCTCTGTTGTCTCAAGAGCGCCATCCTTCATGTTGTTGATGAGTCCGATAGTCAAATCCGGTCGTGAGCGATCTTCTGCCTGGCGCGAGTTGCCGCCACGGCGCGGATTCCGGCGTGGTTCGGAGCCATTGACAGAAGATGTCCAATCGAAAACCAAAGGCATAGGGTGTGCTCCATGTGCACAAAGAAGATTTGAATAGTCTAGTAGACGTGATTAGGTTGCTTGCTCCATTGCCTGCGTAAGGTCGGCAATAATGTCGTCAATATGCTCAATTCCAATGCTAAGGCGTATCATGCCGGGAGTGACGCCGGCGCGGCGCTGCTCGTCTGGTGACATTTGGCGGTGTGTAGTGGAAGCTGGGTGGCAAGCAAGAGACTTAGCGTCACCTAGATTGACGAGTCGCTTGATGAGGGCCAGTGCGTCGTAAAACTTAACCGCGGCGTCCCAACCTCCACGGAGGTTGAAAGCCATGAGAGAACATGCCGTTCCACTAAGGTACTTCTGGGCCAGTGGGTAATAGGGGCTGGTAGGAAATCCAGCGTAGTTGACCCACTCGACGTTGGGATGTCGACGTAGGAAGTGAGCGACTTTTCGGGCGTTCTGAGTATGTCGTTCGATGCGCAGCGCGACGGTTTCAATACCCTGGAGCAAGAGGAAGGCGTTGAAAGGAGAGAGAACTGATCCAGTAGTTCTTTGGTAGACGCTTCTACAGCGCGCGATATATGCGGCCTGGCCATAATGTTCGTTGTAAACCAGACCGTGATAAGAGGAATCGGGTTGGGAGAACATTGGAAAGCGGTCCGGGTGCTTTGCCCAGGGAAAGTTGCCGCTGTCAACAATCGCTCCGCCCAGTGTGGTGCCATGGCCGCCCAGAAACTTAGTGAGGGAATGGAGGACGATGTCAGCCCCATATTCAATGGGGCGCAATAGGATCGGCGTTGCCACGGTGTTGTCCACGATGAGCGGGATGCCGTGCCGATGGCTGACTTGAGCTATTTTCTCAATGTCACAGATGTTTCCAGCGGGATTGCCTACGGATTCGCAGTAGACGGCACGTGTATTTTCATTGATGAGCCTTTCTAATCCGTCCGGCTGATCGGACTCGGCGAACCGAACCGAGACTCCCTGACTTGGAAGAAGATGGGCGAGCAATGTGTGCGTGGTTCCGTAAAGTTGCGGGACGGAAACGATATTGGAACCCATCCCGGTGACATTTTGCAGGGCATAAGAGACCGCAGCTTGACCGCTGCTGACGCATAACGCGGCCATCCCTCCTTCAAGCGCAGCAACTCGCCGCTCCAGCACATCTGTAGTAGGATTGGCGATTCGCGTATAGCGATATCCGTCAGCTTCGAGATTGAACAGAGCGGCGCCGTGCTCCGCGCTGTCGAACGCATAGGACACGGTCTGGTAAATGGGAACTGCAACAGATCTTGTTGTAGGATCGGGATCGTATCCGCTATGAATTGCTATGGTTTCCTGTTTCATGTAGGTCCTGACGGCTGACTGGCCAGGTGTGACCGCAGACGTTGACTGATCTGGTAGAGATATCTAAAGTGGTTCCCTGTATCGGGTTCAGGACAAGGATCCTAATGAGGTGGCACGGCGCAGACAGTAAGGGATAAGTTGATTTACCTGTTCCACCACCGCGAGGATGTCGCGCTCGGTCGTGCGGTAGCTTGTGATACAGGCGCGGACGGCAGATGTACCACTAATCGTAACTTCAGACATCCATGCAATCTGATGATCGCGGATCGACGAGAGGAATACGTCTATGTCGAGTTCGTCGCGGGTAAAACATACGAGGGGAAGAGGAGTCGAATTGAGCACGTTCCATCCGGCAGCGAGCAGAGAAGAGCGCAACATATCTGCCATGCGAGCCTGACGTTCGACCATTTCCGCATACCCGGCTGCGCCGTGATGAGCGAGGCTCATGAATAGCTTTAAACCGGTGAACCTTCGAGACCACTGGATTGAGTGCGTGTAGGGGTCGGGAGTGTCTTCCATCTGACTCGGCATGTAATTCGCTTCTGCATGAAATGCGGCGGCGATAGTCTGTGGGTGACGGCAGAAAAACATTCCACAACCCATAGGGACGGAAAACCACTTGTGGGCGTCGCAGGTAACAGAGTCAGCCAGTTCAATGCCGGCGAGATGCTGGCGGAGCGTGGGAGAAAGGATCGCGGCACCGCCCCAGGCGGCATCGACATGGAACCAAAGACCGGAGCGGGCGCAGAGGTTACCCAACTCAGTTAGCGGGTCGATCACACCGGCGGACGTGGTGCCGCAAGTTCCCACGATCATAAGTGGAGAGAGTCCAGTCTTTCGGTCAACGGCAATTTGCCTGTCAAGGTCAGCGAGATCCATCTTCAGCGACCTGTCTGTAGCGACGATTCGGATCGCATTTCTGCCGATGCCAGTCATGTGGGCGATTTTGGTGAAGGAATGATGAGCCTGGGAACTGACGTAGATGGTTGGCGAGCCGTTTAGGGAGCGCAGGCCTTCTTCACCATAACGCGGATACGCACGGGTGAGTGCTGCAATTACGGCTGACAGGTTTGCCTCAGCGCCGCCATTGGTGAAGCTTGCATGTGTAGTGGCGGGGAGACCGAATTGTTCCGCAAGCCACGCTAGAGTGTGGCTCTCAATTTCGTTAGCAGCAGGTGAAGTTCGCCAGCTTGCCAATTGGGGATTGTGCATTGCAACCAGGACGTCGGCGGCGACGGCTGCCAGGGTTACGCTAGGATTAAACAGCCCGAGGTACCGAGGATGAGTAATTTGGACATTCCAGGTGCGGAGCATCTCAGTGACGTCCGCAATGAGATCATCCAGATTGAGAGCGCTGGAGAACGAGTAGTGTTTTTCCAGGTGATGACGAATTTCGGAAGGAGTCACATTGGGGTAGATGGGACCGGTTCGTATATCATGCTGCAGCTTTATGAACTCGCTTTGAAGCTCGTCGATCTGCATAGATTAATCCAAGGATGCGAAGTGAATTGCGAAACTAAGCCAATTGGTTAATTACGGCGGACTTTATAGTTGTAAAGTCCGAGAAGGGTGAGGTCCGCTGAACGGAAAGAGATATTTGAGACCAGCAATACGCCGGACTCCACGAATAATGGTCATAGACCACTATGCAGGATACGAATATTAGAAGCGGAACTGGCCGGACTGTATCCGTTGGAATAGCGTTTGGTCGACTGGTTGTAGAGTCTGCGTTTCGGGATTATCGAAATAGATGGTATCGGAGGAGGAGTCGGGGTTAAATCCCTGCTGCAGTAAATCTGATTTTGAATATTTGAATGTGCCGGTCACTTCACAGTCGGAGCGAAGGCGTAGGAACACAGGTCGAGCATACGCGGGGAGAGAGACAACGAGATGCTGCCGCAACGCGTGAACGTCGAGGGTGCCGTCGGTAGTGAGAGCGAGCATTCCGGCGCGTCCCTCGTCGGAGCCGACTTTGACGCCATAGGCGACGGCATGGATGATGCCGGGAAAGGACGCAGCGATCTCCGCCACCTCGGTGGTTGCGACATTCTCTCCCTTCCATCGAAAGGTGTCGCCGACGCGATCTACAAAGTAGAAGAA
>CAZWSD010000112.1:0-8960 GCA_964636535.1 uncultured Acidobacterium sp.
TAGCGCATGTAGGCGAGACCGCCGCGATACATGAGGTCGACGATGAGCTTGAGCTCGTGGAGGCACTCGAAGTAGGCGACTTCGGGCTGGTAGCCGGCTTCGACCAGCGTCTCAAAGCCAGCCTTGACGAGGGCGGCGGTTCCGCCGCAGAGGACGGCCTGCTCGCCGAAGAGGTCGGTTTCAGTCTCTTCCTTGAAGGTGGTTTCGAGGACTCCGGCGCGGGTGCAGCCGATGCCGCGGGCGTAGGAAAGGGCGAGGGCGAGCGCGTTGCCGGAGGCGTCCTGATGGATGGCGACGAGGCCTGGGGTGCCGCCGCCTTCGACGAAGACCTCACGGACGCGATGGCCGGGGGCCTTGGGCGCGACGAGGGAGACATCTACGTTGGCGGGGGGCTTGATGCAGTCGTAGCGGATGTTGAAGCCGTGGGCGAACATGAGGGTTTTGCCGGCGGTGAGGTGGGGGGCGATGGACTCCTCGTAGATGGCCGCCTGGGTGGTATCGGGCGCGAGGATCATGATGACGTCTGCCCACTGGGCGACCTCGGCGACGGTGCCGACGGCGAGGCCGGCCTTCTTTGCCTTGTCGATGGAGCGGCTGGTGGCGGGCAGTCCGATGCGGACATCGACGCCGGAGTCGCGGAGGCTGAGGGCGTGGGCGTGGCCCTGCGATCCGTAGCCGACGATGGCGACCTTGCGCTGCTGGATGAGGGAAAGATCGGCGTCGCGATCGTAGTAAGTCTTGGCCATGATTTTATTTGTCCTTTGTGCAGTTACAGATTGTCGTATTGTGTACGGATAATAGTTACAAATTGTGAAGATTTCGGCTATTCGGCAGTGGGCTGCGGTTCGGCAGGCACATCGGGCTCGATGGGTGTGTCGTCTGTTTCGTAATGGTCGCGTGCTTCGTAGCCGGGAACGCGCATGGCTTCAATGACGCGGCTGGTGTGCTGACCGCGGCGCATGACCATGCGTCCGGTGCGGGAGACTTCGAGGATGGGGTCGCCGCTTTCGGTGAGGACCTGGATGAGTCCTTCGATTTTGCTTTCGACGCCGGTCATTTCAATCATGAGGGATTCGGGGGCGAGGTCGACGATGCGGGCGCGGAAGACTTCGACCAGCTCGAAGATGTGGGAGCGGGTCTGGGTGTTGGCGGCGACCTTGATGAGGGCGAGCTCGCGGGTGACGCAGGAGAGCTGGCCGACGTCGTCGACCTGGAGGACATTTTCAAGCTTGTAGAGGCTGGCCATGATGCGATGGCCGGCGGTGGGCGAGGCCTCGGCGACGATGGTCATGCGGGAGACGCCTGGGCGCTCGGTGCGGCCGACGGTGACGGAGACGATGTTGATGTTGAGGCGGCGGAAGAGGGAGGCGACGCGGGTGAGCACGCCGGGTTTGTCTTCAACGAGTGCGACGAAAGTGTGGAGCATCGGTTAGTTGTCCTCTGCCGTTTCGATGATGGGGTTGTGTCCGAGATGGGCGGTAGTGACGGAGGGTCGGCGGATCATTTCGTGGAGGGCGGCGCCGGAGGGGATCATGGGGTAGACGGAGTCTTCCTTTTCGACCTGGAAGTTGATGAGGAATGGTCCTTTTCTGGAGCGGGCCTGGTTTACGGCGGGAACGACCTGGGCGCGGGATTGTACGGCGGCGCCGGGGATGCCGTGGGCGGCGGCGAGGAGGACGAAATCGGGGCTGAGGATGGGCGAGGCGGCGTAGTTCTTCTCATAGAAGAACTCCTGCCACTGGCGGACCATGCCGAGGTTGCCGTTGTTGATGACGGCGATGTTGAGGTCGAGGTTTTCCTGAGCGAGTGTGGAGAGCTCGCAGCCAGTCATCTGGAAGCCGCCGTCGCCTGCGATGACCCAAACTTCGCGGTGGGGGCATGCGATTTTGGCGCCGATGGCGGCGGGGAGGGCGAAACCCATGGTGCCGAGTCCGCCGGAGGTGATGAGCGAGCGCGGGGATTCGTGCTTGTAGTACTGGGCTTCCCACATCTGGTGCTGGCCGACGTCGGTGACGATGATGGCTTTTCCGTCGGTGACGCGCCAGAGGTCGTGGATGACGTGGGCGGCGTAGAGATGGCCGAGGTCCGGGAGGTTGGTGATGTCGCGGACGGCGGCATCGCCTTTGGTGTCGCTGATGTGGCGGAGCCATGTGGAGTCAGAGCGTGCGGGGAGGTGTGGGAGGATCTGTTCGAGGACCTCGGCGAGGTCGCCGATGAGGGCGACGTCGACTTTGACGTTTTTGTTGATCTCGGCGGGATCGATTTCGATGTGGATTTTTTTGGCGTTGGGCGCGTAGGTGTGGAGCGCGCCGGTGACGCGGTCGTCGAAGCGCATGCCGCAGGCGATGAGGAGGTCGGAGTTCTGGATGGCCTCGTTGACCCAGGATTCGCCGTGCATGCCCATCATGCCGAGGGAGAGGGGATGGGCGGCGGGGAAAGCACCGAGGCCGAGGAGGGTGGATGCGACGGGAATCTGCAGTCGCTCGGCGAGGGTGCGGACTTGTTCTTCGGCGCCTGACTGTATGACGCCGTGGCCAGCGAGGATGACGGGTCGCCTGGAGGCGCGGATGAGTTCAACGGCCTGATCGAGAGCATCGGGAGCGACGCTGCGCATGGGATGGTGGCGGCGGGTTTCGGCGGCGGCAGCATCGAAGTTGAAGTCGGCGATGGCGGCCTGGGCGTCCTTGGTGAGGTCGATGAGTACGGGCCCGGGACGGCCGGAGCGCGCAATGAGGAAGGCTTCGCGGACGGCGGGAGCTATGTCCTCAGGGCGGGTGACGAGGTAGCTGTGCTTGGTGACGGGGAGGGTGATGCCGGTGATGTCGACTTCCTGGAAGGCATCGGAGCCGAGGACCTTGCTGGAGACCTGGCCGGTGATGCAGACGAGGGGGACGGAGTCGAGCATGGCTGTGGCCATACCGGTGACCATGTTGGTGGCGCCGGGGCCGGAGGTGGCGATGGCGACGCCGACCTTGCCGGAGGCGCGAGCGTAGCCGTCTGCCATGTGGACGGCGCCCTGTTCGTGGCGCACGAGGACATGGCGCACGGGAAACTTGCGGAGGGCGTCGTAGACGGGGAGGATGGCGCCACCGGGGTAGCCGAAGACGGTGTCCACGCCTTCGCCGACGAGGGTGGCCCAGAGGATCTCGGCGCCGGTGAGGCGGGTGCTGTTTTGTGCCGGGGTGTTGCCGTTTTGCGTTTTGTCCGCGCCTTTCGGACGGCTTTGAATCGCAGGTTCTTTAGCCTCTCGCATGAATCTTCCTCCTTAGCAGGTCACGGCTCCTTAGTTAGTCACTGCCCCGAGGGCAGACGAGGAGACGGAGTCGGCGTACTTGCGGAAGACGCCGCGCTCGAAGCGAGGCACGGGAGGCTGCCAGGTTTTGAGGCGGGCAGCAATTTCGTCGTCCGAGAGCTCGACACTGAGGGTGCGTTTGGTGATGTCGAAGTGAATGATGTCGCCGTCGCGGAGGGCGGCGATAGGACCGCCGACGGCGGCTTCGGGGGCGACGTGGCCGGCCATGAGGCCGTGGGTGGCGCCGGAGAAGCGACCATCGGTGAGCAGAGCTACGGTTTTGCTGAGTTCGGGAATGCCCTTGATGGCGGCGGTGACGCCGAGCATTTCGCGCATGCCTGGGCCTCCGCGCGGTCCTTCATAGCGGATGACGAGGATGTCGTTGGGCTGGATCTTTCCATGCTCGACGGCGGCGAAGGCGTCTTCTTCGTTCTCAAAGACGCGCGCCGGGCCGCGATGTTCGAGGCGGTTATGTCCGGCAACCTTGAGGACGCAGCCCTCGGGGGCGATGTTGCCCTTGAGGATGACGAGTCCGCCGGTGGGTTTGATGGCCCTGGAAGCAGGGAAGATGACCTGCTGCCCGTCGGCTTCCTGGGCGAGCGCAGCTTCTTCGGCGAGGGTGCGGCCGCTGGCGTTGGGGCAGTGGGCCTTGAGGTGGCCGGAGTCGATGAGGTTTTTGGCGAGCAGGCGGCTGCCGCCGGCCTGGAAGTAGTCGACTGCGACATAGTTGCCACCGGGCTTGAGGTCGCAGAGCAGCGGCGTGTTTTCGCTGATGCGGTCGAAGTCGTCGATGGTGATGGGGATTTTGAGCTCGTTGGCGATGGCGAGCAGGTGGAGCACCGCATTGGTGGAACCGCCGGAGGCGGCGACGCTGGCGATGGCGTTCTCAATGGACTCGCGGGTGATGAGTTTGCTGGGGCGGAGGTCATTTTTGGCGAGTTCGAGGACGAGGCGTCCGGCTTGGCGGGCGGAGGCGAGCTTTTCCGGCAGGAATGCGGGGACTTCGGAGATGGCCATGGGCGAGATGCCGATGAATTCGCAGGCCATGGCCATGGTGTTGGCGGTGAACTGGCCGCCGCAGGCTCCGGCGCCGGGGCAGGCGTTGGCTTCGACTGCTTCTAGCCCGGCGTCGTCGAGTTTGCCGGCAGCGTGGGCGCCGACGGCTTCAAAGACGTCCTGCACGGTGAGGTCTTTGCCGTTGAGACGGCCGGGAGCGATGGAGCCGCCGTAGAGCATGAGGCCGGGGATGTCGAGACGGGCGAGGGCCATGACGGTGCCGGGCATGTTCTTGTCGCAGCCGGCGATGGCGATGAGTCCGTCGAAGAGATTGCCACGGGCGACGAGCTCGATGGAGTCTGCGATGACTTCGCGGCTGATGAGCGAGGCCTTCATGCCCTGGGTGCCCATGGTGATGCCGTCAGATATGGTGACGGTGTTGAATTCCATGGGCGTGCCGCCGGCTTCGCGGATACCTTCCTTGACGGCGTCGGCGATGTGGCGGAGGTGAAAGTTGCAGGGGCCGATTTCGGTCCAAGTGTTGGCGATGCCGATGATGGGCTTTTCGAGGTCTTCGCGGCTGAAGCCGATGGCGCGCAGCATGGCGCGGGCGGGGGCGCGATTGGGGCCCTCAGTGATTGCGACGCTGTTCTTTTTGATGGAGTAGAGTTTGTGATCGGCGCTCATTTGTACTTGTCCCTGTTACTCATTCGTTTCCCCACTCAAGCCTTTGGTCTGGGTGGGCCTCCACACTCAAAAAAAATCTGAGTGTGGATGATCTGTTTTTTTGTTTCCCCACTCAAGCCATTGGCTTGGGTGGGCCACCGCTCGTACTTCTTTTCCCACTCAAGCCTTTGGCTTGACCAGGCCACTACGCCTTTGGGGCTAGCCAGAAGTCACGGTCGTGCTGCTGCTCGAACTTATCGATGTTGTCCTTGTAGCGGAGGGTGAGTCCGATGTCGTCGAGACCCTGCAGGAGGCAGTCGCGACGGAAGGGATCGACCTGGAAGGTTGCGCTGAAGCCGTAGTCGTCGGCGATGGTGTTGTCTTCGAGCGAGACGGTTAGCTTGTAGCCTTCGTGCTGCTTGGCGCGCTGGAGGAGGGTATTGATCTGATCCTCAGAGAGGGTGATGAGCAGGATGCCGTTCTTGCCGGCGTTGGAATGGAAGATGTCGGCAAAGGACGATGAGATGACGCATCGGAAGCCATAGTTATCGAGAGCCCACGCGGCGTGTTCGCGGGAGGAGCCGCAGCCAAAGTTTTTTCCGGCGACGAGAATCTGCGCGCCCTTGTAGCGGGGCTGGTTGGTTTCGAAGTTCGGGTCCTGGCGCCAGTCAAAGAAGAGGAAGTCGCCGTAGCCGCTGCGCTCGATGCGCTTGAGGAACTGCTTGGGGATGATTTGATCGGTGTCGACATTGACGCGGTCGAGCGGCATGACGGTGGATTGAAGTTTACGGAAGGGCTGCATTAGACGTGTACCTCCTCACCCTTGAATTCCCAGGTGCGAATGTCGGAGAAGTGACCTTTGATGGCTGCAGCGGCGGCCATCATGGGGCTGACGAGGTGGGTGCGTCCGCCGCGGCCCTGACGGCCCTCGAAGTTGCGGTTGCTGGTGGAGGCGCAGCGGTCGCCGGGCTGAAGGATGTCAGGATTCATACCGAGGCACATGGAGCAGCCGGGCTCGCGCCACTCGAAGCCAGCTTCGCGAAAGATGCGATCGAGGCCTTCGCGCTCGGCCTGCTCCTTGACGAGGTGCGAGCCGGGAACGACGATGGCGTTGACGCTGGGATGGACGCGATAGCCGGAGACGACGGCAGCGGCGGCGCGAAGATCCTCGATGCGGGAGTTGGTGCAGGAGCCGAGGAAGACGCGGTTGATGGTGACTTCTTCGATGGGCGTGCCGGGGGTGAGGCCCATGTACTCGAGGGCGCGCTGGATGCCGCGGCGGTCCGCGTCGCTGGCGGCGATGTCGGCGCTGGGGATATCGGCGGTGATGGGAATGACCTGGCCCGGGTTGGTGCCCCAGGTGACGTAAGGGGTGAGCTCGATGGCGGGGATGACCAGTTCGCGGTCGAAGGTTGCGCCTTCGTCGGTCTTGAGCTGGCTCCATGCGGCGACGGCCTTGTCCCAATCTGCCCCTTTGGGTGCGAAGCGGCGGCCCTTGAGGTAGTCAAAGGTGGTCTGATCCGGAGCGATCATGCCGGCGCGCGCGCCTGCTTCAATGCTCATGTTGCAGATGGTCATGCGGCCTTCCATCGAGAGGGAGCGGATGGCGGAGCCTGCGAATTCGATGACGTAGCCGGTGGCTCCATCGGTGCCGATGCGGCCGATGATGCCGAGGACGATGTCCTTTGCGGTGACGCCCTGGGGCAGGTCTCCTTCGACAGAGATGCGGAAGGTTTTGGGGCGGGACTGCGGGAGGCACTGGGTGGCCATGACGTGCTCGACTTCGGAGGTTCCGATGCCGAAGGCGAGGGCGCCGAATGCGCCGTGGGTGGAGGTGTGCGAGTCACCGCAGACGATGGTCATGCCGGGTTTGGTGAGGGCGAGCTCGGGTCCGATGACGTGGACGATGCCCTGATCACGGGAGTCGACGTCGTAGAGCTCGACGCCGAATTCCTTGCAGTTGCGGCGGAGTGCGTCGATCTGGCGGGCGGCGATGTCGTCCTTGATGACGAGGCGATCGGCGGCGATGGTGGGGACGTTGTGGTCGACGGTGGCGACGGTGCGGTCTGGCCGGCGGAGCATTCGGCCGGCGAGGCGCAGGCCCTCGAAGGCCTGGGGCGAGGTGACTTCATGGACGAGGTGGAGGTCGATGTAGAGCAGGGCGGGCTCGTTGGCAGGTTCGGCGACGAGGTGCTGCTCCCAGACTATTTCAAAGAGTGTTTTTGGCTTCGACATGAGACTCACTTCGTGGGTTGGAATTGGGATTAGACCGCGTGGAGGGCCTGGCTGCGGTCGATGCTCTCGGTGAGAGCGCGAAGGACTTGTTTGCCCATCTCCCTGGTGGAGAGGACGTTTGGCCCGGTCTGGCCGCGGGCGAGGTCGGGGGTGCGATAGCCCTCGGAGAGGACCGCTTTGACGGCGGCTTCTACAGCCTGCGCGTCCTGTTCGAGGCGGGCGGAATGGCGGAGGAGCATGGCGGCAGTGAGGATGGCGCCGAGTGGGTTGGCGAGGCCCTTGCCGGCGATGTCCGGTGCGGAGCCATGAACGGGTTCGTAGAGGTTGATCTGGCCGCCGATGGTAGCCGAGGGCAGCATGCCGAGGGAGCCGGTGATGACGGCGGCTTCGTCTGAGAGGATGTCGCCGAAGAGGTTTTCCGTAAGGATGACATCGAAGTTGCGGGGCGTGTTCATGATGTGCATGGCGCAGGCGTCGACGTAGAGGTGATCGAGGGCGACCTGAGGGAATTCTTTTGCAACCTCGGTGACGGTGGCGCGCCAGAGCTGGGAGACTTCAAGGACGTTGGCCTTGTCGACGGAGGTGAGTTTTTTGCGGCGGGAGGCGGCGAGCTGGAAGGCGATGCGTGCGACGCGGACGACTTCGTCGCGGGTGTAGCGCATGGTGTTCCATGCGGAGGCGGCTTCGCGGTCCCAGGCGCGGGGCTCGCCGAAGTAGAGTCCGCCGAGGAGTTCGCGGACGAAGAGAATGTCGGCGCCGTCGATGACTTCGGGGCGGAGGGGCGAATTCTGGGTGAGCGCCGAGTAGGCGAAGGCGGGGCGGAGATTGGCGAATCCGCCGAGAGCCTGGCGCAACTGAAGGAGGCCTGCTTCGGGGCGGCGGTCCGGGGGCAGGGAGTTGAACTCATTGCCGCCGACGGCGCCGAGGAGGACAGCGTCGCTGGCGAGGGCGAGGTCGAGGGTGGCAGCCGGCAGTGGCGTGCCGTGGGCCTTGATGGCGACGCCGCCGATGGGGGCATCGCGGAAGGTGAAGTCGTGACCGCCGAGTTCAGCTACAGTTTGCAGGATTTTGACGGCTTCGCCGGTGACTTCAGGCCCGATGCCATCGCCGGCGACGATGAGGATTTGCAACTTCATGAACTGCCTCTCTGTAAGGTTGGGGAAATGTAAGTGTTTCGATTATGAATTGGCGGAAACCAGTCCGGTCTTGCGTTCGCGTTGGGAGACGAGGTTGATGAGGTCCTGGTCGTAGAGGGCCTTCTTACGGTCGGCCAGCGCGGTAAACGCGTGGTAGATGGCTTCTACGTGAGTTGGGTCAAGCTGGTAGCCGAGTTCCTCGAGGCGTGCGCGCAGCGCGGCGCGTCCGGAGTGTTTACCGAGTACGATGCGGTTGGAGGGAACGCCTACAGCCGAGGGTGTGATGATTTCGTAGGTGAGCGGATTGGAGAGCACGCCGTGCTGATGGATGCCGGCTTCGTGGGCGAAGGCGTTGGCTCCGACGATGGCCTTGTTTGGCGAAGGGCCGAAGCTGATGGTGCTGGCGAGCTGCTGGCTGGCCGGGTAGAGCCGTGTGAGGTCGAGGCCGTGTTCGATGGGGAACTTGTCCTGACGGACGTAAAGGGCGGCGGCGATTTCCTCGATGGCGGCGTTGCCAGCGCGTTCGCCGATGCCGTTGATGGTGCACTCGACCTGTCGCGCACCGGCTTCAATGGCAGCCAGGGTGTTGGCGACGGCGAGGCCGAGATCGTTGTGGCAATGGGTGGAGAGGATGA
>CAZWSD010000113.1:0-5752 GCA_964636535.1 uncultured Acidobacterium sp.
TCGGCAAATCCCACGTCGCGCCCTCCTGGCTCGTCAGCACTTTCTCCAGCTCTTCCAGTCTCTCGCGCTCGCCCATCACAATCAGAAAATCGCCTGCCGTAATCTCATGCTCGGCCGGCGGATTAAACAGCATCTCGCCGCTCTTGCGCCGCACCGCCAGCACAATCGCCCCCGCGTGATGGTTCTCCATCAGTTGCGCCAGCGTTCGCGCCCCGAACCCGCCTTGCGGAGCCACGCACACCTGCTCAATGGAAACATGCGGCCCCAGCTCACTGTGCTCAAAGTCCAGAAACTCCACCACGTGCGGCCGCAGCAGCGCATTTGCCATCTGGTTGCCCGCAATCGCATACGGAGTCAGCACCGTGTCCGCGCCCGCCCGCCTCAGCTTCTCCTCCGCTTCCTCTTCTGACACGCGCGTCACCACCCGCAGCTTCGGGTTCAGCGCCTTGGCCGAAAGAATGATGAACAGGTTTTCCGCATCCGAGGGCAGCGCCGCAATCAGCCCGCGCGCCCGCTCCACGCCCGCCTCGCGCAGGCTCTGGTCGCGCGTCGCGTCGGCCGCCACCGCCAGCATGCTCATCCCATTCGCCCGGGCCACGCGGGCCTCGTCCCGGTCCAGTATCAGAAATGGCGCCCGAGCCTGCTGCAGCTCAAACGAGGCGTGCCGTCCCACCCGCCCAAAACCGCACACAATTACGTGATCGTGCAATCCCTGGATCATCCGATTCATCCTGCGCTTCCCAAACCGGTCCTGCAACTCAAGCTCGATGATGGTTTGCGTCATCGCGCCCACCGCCAGAAACATCGACGTCACGCCAAACAGAATCAGAATCGCGTTGAATACCTGTCCCGGCCTGTGCAACGGAACCAGCTCCTGGTTCCCAGTCGTCGTGATCGTCGTCACCGTCCGATAGAACGCGTCAAAAACCGTGTCGCCCTGCACAATCGTAAAACCAACCGTACCCGCAACCAGCGTCAAGCCCAGCAACCCTGCAATCAGCAAAAACCGGTAGAGCAGTCGCCGCGACTGCCGCGTCCTCAAACTGGGGTCGGATTCCTGCCGCCGTCCTGGCATCCGCGCAGACCCCCTTTCGACGCACCATCATAAGCCACCCAGAGCACACTCCGCTGTGATCGATTGCAGACGCAAGAACACTCCCGCGAAAACTGGATTCATTCTCCGCATTCCTCCCTGAGGAGCCGCATCCGCAGCTCCTCATTCTTCAGCAACAACTCACTCACCATACGCTCCAGCCGCTGGCAGCGTTGCGCCAGCGCACTCCGCTCCTCCACGTCCTGGATCGCGCTCACCGCATTGCCCCCGGTTTCCGTGGCTCCCCCATCAAACCTCGTCGATGATGCGGGCCGCGGCATCAATGGCCTCCGCGATCTTTCTTATCTGCTCGGCTGTGAGCCTCCCGCTGCGGCTGCGCATCTTCAGGGCCAGCTTCAGGCTCATCATGGCTCGCATGATCTGCGGAGAACGCTCCCGCCCAAATACCTTCCCCGCCTGCTCAAGGCGCTGATCAATTGCTTTCAGCACCGCCTGGTTTTCCTTCAGGTGCGCACGCCCCTGTTCGGTCGCCGTGTACCGCTTCTTGCTGCCTTCTGTCGAAGCCACCACCGCATAGCCCTCTTCTTCCAGCAGCGTCAATGTCGGGTAAACCACCCCCGGGCTCGGGGCATACGATCCCGCCACCCGCTCGGCGATTGACTTGATGATCTCGTAGCCATAGCTCGGCTTCTCCGCAATGATGCCCAGAATCACCAGCCTCAGCTCGCCGCTGTCAAACAGCCTTTCGCGGCCCCAGCCGAACCCGCGCTCAAACCGGCCCCCAAAATCCTCAAAGCCTCCGTGCCGCCCGCGATGGCGCTCCTGTCCCATATGCCGCCCGTGACGGCCACATTCTTCGCTTTCGAATCGTTTTTCGCTAAACATATCAAGTTCCTTTCAAGATATATCTTAAGATACGTCTTGGATGATCGGAAGAGAAGGACGATTCAGGAAATATTTCAGCAAAATCGCCCCTCAAAAATCCTGCGCCAGTTCACAACCTTTTAGTAAATCGTTTAGACTGCGGTTGCCTTTGCCCGGCGTCTCCGCCCGTTGCTGGGCACGTAGCACCCTGCTCCTCTCCATTACCCGGCTCCCTAAGGAGATTCCCAATGCGCCTCAAGTTCCCGTCTCTTGCCCTGGTGCTCGCCTGCTCTGTGCCGCTTGCCGCCGCCCAAAAGCCCCACTACAAATACCCGTTTCAAAATCCCAATCTGCCCGTCAGCGTGCGCGTCAAAGACCTGCTCTCGCGCATGACGCTGAAGGAAAAAATCGACGCCCTCGGCTCTGACCCCTCCGTGCCGCAGCTCGGCGTCGTCGGTTCTCCTGCCGTCGAGGGGCTGCACGGCGAAGCCATCGGCGGACCTGCCCACTGGGAGGGCCGCTTCCGCCACGTCGTCCCCACCACACAGTTCCCGCAATCCTACGGCCTCGGCCAGACCTGGGATCCCGCTCTCCTCGAAAAAGCCGCCGCGGTCGAGGCCTATGAAGCACGCTGGGCCTTTAACAAATACCACGCCGGCGGACTCGTCGTGCGCGCCCCCAACGCCAATCTGGCGCGCGATCCCCTCTGGGGCCGAAATGAAGAAACCTTCGGCGAGGATCCATACCTCGACGGAAAGCTCACCGTCGCCTATGTCAAAGGCCTCCAGGGCAACAATCCCCGCTATTGGGAAACCGCCTCCCTCATGAAGCACTTTGTCGGCTACAACAATGAAACCAACCGCGCCGGCTCATCCTCCAACTTCGACCAACGTCTCTTCCACGAGTACTACGCCGTGCCCTTCCGCATGGGCATCGAGCAGGGTCACTCCAACGCATTCATGACCTCCTACAATGCCTGGAACGGCATTCCCATGACCGTCAATCCCGTCCTCCGCAACGTCGTCATGAAACGCTGGCGCTTTAACGGCATCATCTGCACCGATGCTGGCGCCATGACCAATATGGTCACCCACTTCCACTACTACAAGACCATGCCTCAGGCCGCCGCCGGCGCCATCCTCGCCGGCGTCAATCAGTTTCTCGACCGCTACCAGAAGCCCGTCGAAGAGGCCCTCGCCCAGCACCTCATCACCCAGCAGGACATAGACCGAAACCTCGCCGGCGTCTATCGCGTCATGATCCATCTCGGCATGCTCGACCCCGCTTCCATGAACCCTTACGCCCTCATCGGCATCACCCATGTCGATCCCGCCAAGGGCGATCCCTGGTGGTGGCCCTCCCATATCAAGGTCGCCCTCCAGGCCACGGAAGAATCCATCGTACTGCTCAAGGATCAAAACCACGCCCTACCCCTCGATGCCGCAAAGCTGCACTCCGTCGCCGTCATCGGTCCCTGGGCCAACACCGTCAATCTCGACTGGTACAGCGGCACGCCGCCCTTTGCCATCACCCCTGTCCAGGGCATTCAGAGCTTCGTCGGACCCAACGTCAAGGTCACCTATAACAACGGCTCCAATCTCGCGGCAGCCGCCGCCCTGGCAAAGAAATCCAGTGTCGCCATCGTCATCATCGGCAACAACCCCACCTGCAACGCCGGCTGGGGCGTCTGCAATGTTCCCAGCGACGGCAAGGAGGCCTTCGACCGCACTTCCATGACCCTGCCCGGCGAAGCCATCGCCAAGGCCGTCTACGCCGCCAATCCCCGCACCATCGTCGTCGTCCAAACCAGCTTCCCCTATACCATCAACTGGACCCAGGCACACATTCCCGGCATCCTCGAAATGGCCAATAACAGTGAAGAGCAGGGAACCGCCCTCGCCAACGTCCTCTTCGGCAAGTACGATCCCGCGGGCCGCCTCACCCAGACCTGGGAGCGTTCCATGAGCCAGCTCCCACCTCTCATGGACTACAACATCCGCGACGGATTCACCTACATGTATTTCCGCCACAAGCCCCTCTATCCCTTCGGCTTTGGCCTTAGCTACACCACCTTCAGATACTCAAACCTGCGCCTCAGCAGCAACACGCTGCCCCCCAACGGCAAAATCACTGTCAGCGTCGACGTCACCAACACCGGCAAACGCGACGGCGACGAGGTCGTGCAGATGTATGTCAAGTACCTCGATTCGAAGGTTCCCATGCCCATCGAAGCCCTCAAGGGATTCGACCGCATCAATATCCCCGTTGGCCAGACCCGCACCGTCACCTTCCCACTCGCGGCGCGTGCCCTCGCCTATTGGGATGGCAACCGCTGGCGCGTCGAAAAGGACCACGTCCAGATCCGCATCGGCGCATCCTCGGCAAACATTCTCCAGAAAGCCGACATCGCTGTCGAATAGCTCGTCTCATTCTCAGTACACTGGAGCCGATGCCTGTTGCTTCCATGACCCTGCAGCTTCGCATCGAGCACAGCCGCTCGCTCAAGGACCGCCGCCAGGTCGTGCGCAGCCTCAAGGAAAAGCTGCGCCACGGCTTCAACATCTCCATCGCTGAATTGGACCAGGCCGTCACCTGGCAGTCGGCCACCCTGGGCATCGTTGCCGTTTCAGGCTCGCGCGACTATCTCTCCGGCCTTATGACCGAAGTAGAATCTGCGGCCCATCGCATCGCCGCCGACCTCGGAGCCGAACTCGCAGACGCATGGTGGCAGTTCCTCGACTGACGACCCGCTCCAGTCAACAAATCTCACTCAATCAAGAAAACAAAAGGGGCAACGGCATCGCCGTCGCCCCCGGCCTTCTCGGATTGATCTTCAGCCTTTTCCCTTGGACGCTTCCCGCGCCTTGCGACGCGCACGCAGCACTTCCATCCCCACCCGGATTCCTGTCATCACCGCTCCTACCTTGCGGGACGTTCCGCCCGTGGCCTGCTGCACCTTTCCGCCCGCCCGGCTCAGGCCTCCCAGCACCGTCGTCATGCACTCGTCCACACGCGTCGCTTGGGTCTGTGTCCGGTTCACAATATCGGTCAGCGCCTCGTCCATGTGGTCCACCTGCCGCCGTACCGTCCGCGATACCTCCAGCATCTCGTCGGCTACCTGTTTCACCTTGGGAGACGTGTCTTCCAGAATGCCCCGCACCGTGCGCACCGCCGGCAGCACCTCTTGCTCCACCTGATCTGCGAGCGCCCGCATGCGCCTCCGCGTACGCAGGGCCCCGGCGGCAATCACCCCCAGCGCTATCGCCTGCGACAGCGCTGAGAAGGCCACCACGATCACGCAGATCAGGATCCCTTGGTTCGTCGTCAGGTGCATGCCTTACGCCTGGCCTTCCGGAGGTTCCACAGGTTGCGGCCCCGATACGGGAACATCATGCCCCGCCGCCGACTGGTATGCCTGTTTCCCCGCCTGCACCGCCGCAGACACCTTGTTCGACTTGTCCTCGACGAAATCCCGCCCCTGTTTCACAAAGTCGTCCCACTGCGCTCGCCCGCGATCCGCGTATTCATTCACGCGTTCCCGCCCCCGGTCCGCGTATGCATTCATCTGCGATGCCGCTTCCCGGCTCCGCGCCCGGATGTACTCCGAGCCGTCGCGCGCCGTGCTCAATAGCTCCTCCCGCGTCTCTCGTCCAGATTTCGGAGCATACAGCACCCCGACCAGCGCGCCAATTCCAAGTCCTGCAAGAAACCAGCTGAATCCACTCGTTTGATCCGACATTCTTCTCTCCTTATTCTTTCAGCCTCTGGAAATCCGCATACTACCACAGCTCTGCGCCCTAGCGGAAAATCTTCTCCTACAACTAGATGCAGCCA
>CAZWSD010000113.1:5852-8937 GCA_964636535.1 uncultured Acidobacterium sp.
GCCCAGTCCCCGCCCCTGCCACTCCGGAGACACGCATACCTGCGTAATGTGCGCTACCTCGTCCCGTACCTGCGAGCACAGCAGCATGCCCTGAATCTCCCGCCCCTTCTCCCGAACAATCACCCGCGAGGCCGTCGCGTCAAACCGCCCACAGCCCGGAAAACGGATGATGTTGTGCAAAAATCGCATCGACCCGGCAACGCTCTGGTACTGGTCGTTGATCCGGCTGTCCAGGTGCCCCGCATACGCGCTCGCGATCAGCTGTCCCGCCGCCGAAAAATCGTCCTCCGCCCACGGGCGCATCACTAGGCCCCTCGGCAGCTTCTCCACGCTCTTCCACTCCCGCTCGCCAAGATCCAGTTGCATGAATTCCCGCCGGAACACCTCAAAACCCGCCTCCCGGAAAACTCCCGAAAGCCTCCCCGAAGGGTGCAGCAGCAACTGCGCCTCAATCCGCTCCGTCCCAGGCGAGTGCTGCAGCATCGGAATTAGATGCCCCAGCAGTTGCCGCTCTATCTCCGTCCCCGATATCCTCCCCTCCCGGCTCGCCGTCGCGTATACGTCTCCGATGACCGCTTTCGCGTCCTCATAAACGCAAAACGAGTACCCAATCACGCGCGACTCTTCCACCGCTACGTATCCAGGCAGCACCCTCGAATCCAGGTACCGAAGAATCAAATCCGTCGATGTCCGGTAATCCCAGTTCAGCCGCCGCAGCCACTCCCGGTTCTCCGTGTCCAGCAGCGCCTTCAGGTCGCCGGCCGAGTAGTGCCGCAAATCGAGGATGTTCAACGGAAGTGCCTGCGTCATCGTCTGCAGCTCATCCTTCTTTTGCGCCTCTCTCCGGCGCAAATCCACAGGGGCAAGCCGTGTCCGTTTCCGGACCCTCCGGCAGATACTGGGTTCGCCTCCACTACTCTTTCGCGGCAACCTCGTAGACCACCAGATTTTGAGCAGGATACTCGAAAAGCTTCTCGTATGTCCTGCCCTTCAGCAGCGTTTTCAGCTTCCCCTCGTCTTTCCTCTGCGTGATCAGTATGTGCCGGGCCGCGGGAATATGATCCTTCCCGTATTCCCATACCTGCTGGTCGCGGTAAAACGACAACCCGTAGGCCATCTCTCTCCGTACGTCAAACAACGCCACAATCTCGCCCTTCGGCGCAATCTGGTTCACGATCCTCGCCATCGGCCGCGCCGAAAACGTCATGTCGATCAGGTGGATATTCCGCTTCGTGTTCGGCATCGGACCCAGCCCGAATACCGGCCCCACACCGAAGATGTAGAACATCAGCACCACGATCGGCAATATCGTCGCCGTCCGCAGACGCTTCACCCCATATTGCGACACCATGATCAGGATGAACACCACCGTCGCAAATCCCGTCAGTCCACCCGCAATCAACGCCCGCCCCGGCGGTATCTGCTTCGGATGCAACAGATGCAGCGGCATCAGAAGCACAAACGTCACCAGGAATCCCACCGTCAGCGCATGCAGCACCAGCAGCCACGCCTTCAGCCCCCGCTTCCGGATCCGGTTGATGTAATCCGCCGCCAGGATCGTCAGCGGCGGAATCGACGGCAGAATATACCCCGGCAGCTTCGACTGCGACAGCGAGAAAAACACAATCGGAAGCAGCGCCCATATCACCAGAAACTCGGGGAACGCGTCTCCCGCCCGCCCATGTCCCACGTAGTGCCCCTTCCGCCAGCGCGCCCGCCACTCGTTCAGCGATGTCCGCACCGCATCGGCAAATGCCGTCAGCGCGATCACCGCCCATGGCATCAGCGCTAGCACCGCCACCGGAATGTAGTACCAGAACGGCTGCTCGTGGTGATACAAGTTCGACCCGAATCGCTCCAGGTTCTGCTGCAGAATAAATTCCTTCAAAAATCCCGGGTTCCTGATCTGCACTTCCACGTACCACGGCAGCACAATCGCCAGGTAAAGCGCCACCCCCGGCCACCAGATCGTCCGCCGCAGCACGGACCACTCCTTGCGCAGCGCCGCGAACACCACCAGCACCAGAAGCGCCAGGAACGGCGCCACCGGACCCTTCGCCAGCGTCGCCGTCGCATTAAAAAAGTAAAGGTCAAACAACCAGAATTTGCTGCCCGTCTCATACCAGGCATACCAGCCCAGCATTCCAATGCAGAACGGCGCCGCCAGCTGCATATCCGTCGACGCGCCACGGGCAAAACTCAATATCGCCACGCACGTCACCGTGATCAGCGCCGCGTCCATCTCGCCGCCCCGCCGGAAGCTCCGCATGTGCATGTAAATCAAAACGATCAGCGTCAGCGCAAACGTTGCCGAAGGCAGCCGCGCCGCCCAGTCATGCACCCCGAATTCCATGAACGAGAGCATCGCCCGCCAGTAGTACAGCGCCGGCTTCTGCAGCCACGGATGCCCCCACAGCATCGGCGTCACCAGGTCGTGACGCTGCAGCATCTCCCGCGCTACCTGCGCGTAACGCGGCTCGTCGGCTCCCACCAGGCCCAGCCCGTCTCCCCCAAACGCCGGCACAAGCCCGTACGACAGGAAGAAAACCGAAAACCCCAGCATCGTAATCACCTGCGCCACTGTGGCAAATGCCGGGTAGCGAGCGGAGATGCGGCTCGGCGCGTGCTTAAAAGCGCGAATCCAGGGGACAGAAGAAGATGTTGGTTTACTCTCTGGCACGATCCCAAACTAGGCTAACAGATTGAAGGAATGGACCAAAACACCGCAACGCCGCCATCCGCGCCAGGCCCGTCAGCCCAGCCCATACATGCTCTCCCGCAGCATCGCCCGCAGCTTCTCCAGGATCACATTCGTCGCCACGTGCATCGGACCCTCCAGTGTGCATCCGGCCGCTTGCGAATGCCCCCCGCCCCCAAACTCCTCCGCCAGCCGCGCCACGTCCACACGCCCCTTGCTCCGCAGAGAGAGCCGCACCCGCCGATCCTTCAGCTCCCGCAGAAACACCGCCGTCTCCACTCCCGCGATCCCGATCGCGTAATTCACCACCCCCTCGCAATCCTCCTCCGCCGCCCGCGCCCGCAGCATGTCGTCCTGGCTCACTGACAGCCACGCCAGCTTCCCGTC
>CAZWSD010000114.1:0-8871 GCA_964636535.1 uncultured Acidobacterium sp.
GCCAGCGCCTCCGAGCGCTCTGCTCACGCAGCTACGCTCACGGCCCAGGCCCAGTTGGCGAAGTCCCAGGCTGACCATAGCGCGGCAGAAGCCAGCGGGCGCACCGCGCTGGCGGCTACTGCAAAGGACCTGGCCACGGAAACGAACTTGCGTGGCCAGTGGGAACGGGCGCAGCAACTATTCCGCGAGCAGATCATGTCCCGGCAGGACTACGACACCTCCCGCGCCAACTACGAGGCGGCAACCGCCCAGGTTCATGCTGACCACGCTCAGGTGGCGGCGGCCGAAGAAAGTGTGAAATCGGCGCAAGCTTCTGTGGATGTTGCCCAGAGTCAACTTGCCTCTGCCCAGGCCCAGGAGCGGCAGGCACAGGCGGCGCTGCTGCAGGCCAGGATCAATCTGAACCGCACTCGCATCACCGCGCCGGTTAACGGCGTCGTCGTCGCCCGTCGCATGGACGTGGGCCAGACGGTGGCTTCAACGCTCAATCCGCCAACCATTTTCGAGATTGCGCAGGATCTGACGAGGATGCAGGTCGATGCCAGCGTTGACGAATCCGACATAGGCAAGATCGCTGTCGGCCAGGCTGCCACCTTCGTGGTTGACTCGTACCCAAACACGACCTTTCGCGGAGTGGTGACGGAGATTCGCAAGGCTCCGATTGTCACGCAGAACGTCGTGACCTATGACGTCGTGATTTCGGTTAATAACTCTGACCTTCGCCTTTTTCCGGGCATGACGGCCAACGTCACGATCCTGACCCAGCGTGTAGACAACACACTGAAGGTGCCCAACTCGGTGCTGCGCTTCCGCCCGTCAGCTGCATTGGTGAGGAAGTACAACCTGCCTGCGTCGCAGCCGGACAAGGCCCAGGTTTACGTTCTGGCTGGGAATCGCGTTCAGGCAGTGCCGGTGAGCCTCGGCGTCTCCGATGGCCGGTATACCGCCGTCACTTCACCGGGCCTCAAGGCGGGCGAAAGGTTGCTGGTACGCGCAACGGTGAAAGGAAACTCCAGCAGCACCACGCAGACTTCGCCGAGAATGCCGAGGATGTGAGGCGCGTAATGCCGGAGCTGATCGAAACTGCGGAGCTGACGAAGATTTACCATCTCGGCGATAGCGTCGTGCATGCGCTGCAAGGCGTCACACTCACGATTGAACGCGGCTCCTTCGTCGCCATCATGGGTGAATCCGGCTCCGGCAAATCAACCCTGATGAACATCCTGGGATGCCTGGACCGGCCCACCTCTGGACGCTACTGGCTCGACGGCGTTCCTGTCGAGGGACTCGACCGGGACCAACTTGCCGCGGTTCGCAATCAGAAGATCGGGTTTGTCTTTCAAAACTTCAACCTTCTGCCGCGCATGACCGCGATGGAAAATGTGCAACTGCCGCTGCTGTACTGCGCTGATGCCGGCGATACGGACGATCGAGCCATGCGTGTGCTGCGGGCGGTCGGCTTGGGCGAGCGGTTTGCGAGCCTTCCCACCCAGCTTTCCGGCGGCCAGCAGCAGCGCCTCGCGATTGCGCGGGCGCTCATCAATAATCCTGAGATTCTGCTGGCCGACGAGCCCACCGGCCAGCTTGACTCCCATACCAGCGCGGAGATCATGCAGATATTCCAGAATCTGAACGAAAGCCAGAAGATCACAATCATTGTGGTCACTCACTCAGAAGAGGTCGCGCGCTTTTGTCATCGCATCATTACGTTTCGCGATGGCGGCATTGTGGGCGAACGTGAGGACGGGCGCATCCGGCCGCTATCCATCGGTTCCTCTCAGGTGGAGGCCGCGCTATGAATCGCCTCGCCTCGTCCATAAGGATTGCATTCCGGTCGCTGCGGGTTAACAAGCTGCGTTCGGCGCTCACGATGCTTGGAATCGTGATTGGCGTGGCTGCCGTCATCGCCACAGCGGCGATCGGATCCGGGGCCAAGGCAAGCATCCAGCGTCAGATTGCGAGCATTGGCAGTAACACGATCATCATCTTGCCGGGCAGCCTCACCAGCTCCGGCATGCACATGGGGACCGGTTTCGCCGTTACCCTCACCGAGTCCGACGCCCGCGACCTCGCTCAGCAGTGCGCTGATGTCGCTCGGGCGGTTCCCGTTGTGCGGGGAGCCGCGCAGGTGGTCTACGAGAACAGCAACTGGGCCACCGTCCTCTTTGGCACTACGCCGGGATTCCTCGATGTTCGCGGCATCTCGGTCGCCGAGGGCGCGCCGTTCACACAGCAGGACGTAGACTCGGCAAGCAAAGTGGCGCTGCTGGGGCAGACCGTTGTTACGAATCTCTTCGGCGACGTTGATCCGGTTGGCAGGTCCATTCGCATCAAGAGCGTTCCCTTCACGGTCGTTGGAGTGCTTGCGAGCAAGGGACAATCGGCAACCGGCCACGATCAGGACGACCTGATTCTGCTGCCCATTTCCACTGCGAAGCGCAAAGTCATCGGCATCAAATCCGCCAACGCCGATGCCGTGGACACGATTATGATCCAGGCAAAGAGCACGGACCGGATCGTTCCCGCCGAAGAGGAAGCACGCGCAATCCTGCGGCAACGCCATCATCTGGCTCCATCTGAAGATGACGACTTTTCTTTGCGGAATATGCAGGAGATATTCGCCGCTCAGGAGGCTTCGTCTCGCATCCTCTCGATTATGCTGGCGGCCGTCGCATCCGTGTCTCTTGTCGTCGGCGGCATCGGAATCATGAACATCATGCTTGTCTCAGTGCGCGAGCGAACACGCGAGATCGGCCTTCGGCAGGCAGTCGGAGCCAAGACTCGCGATATTCTTACGCAGTTCCTGGTGGAGGCGGCCGCACTTTCCATCGCAGGCGGCTGCGCGGGCATTGTCCTTGGAATTGTCGCGTCTTACGTGATCTCCGCCGCCGCAGGGTGGAATACCGTTGTCAGCATTGGTGCGGTTCTGCTGGCAGTCTTCTTTTCAGGGCTGGTTGGAATTGGCTTTGGATATTACCCGGCGCGAAAAGCCGCCTATCTGGACCCAATCGAAGCCTTGCGCGCGGAATAGCGGGCAGTTTCCCGGCCAAGATTTCGCAGAACGGGAGGTGCTGGCCATCCGTCCTGATCTGGGGTGATTTGCGTCACTTTTCCGAGCGATGTACGGCGCAACACTGTAAGCAGAGGAAGCTGCGGAAAGCGTCTCACCGTAGCCGGACGATTCCCGTTCCTGCTTTTCCGCATGGGGAGGCCCTCGATGCATGACGGCAATGTGGAACTGAAACTGCATGTCGAAGACGAGCTGTACCTGGAGCCTTCGATTGACGCAGCGGCAATCGGCGTTGCGGTGAGCGATGCCATGGTGACACTCAGCGGGCGGGTTCGAAGTTACTATGAGAAGCAGGTCGCGGAGCGCGCCGTGATGAAGATTCATGGCGTACGCGCGCTGATCAGCGACCTCGAGGTCGTTCTCCCGGCCGAGAGCGAGCGCCGGGATGAGGATATTGCGCGCACGGCTGTCTCGGCGCTGTTGTGGCACAGCTTTCTTCCCAAAGACCGCATCAAGGTGCAGGTTTCTCATCGATGGATCACGCTCAGCGGTGAAGTGGACTGGCACTATCAACGCCTGGCGGCGGAGCGAACAGTGCGTGATCTGATGGGCGTAAAGGGAGTGAGCAACCAGATTACTTTGAACAATCGCGTAGTGCGGGCTGAAATTCGTGACCGCATTCAGGAAGCGTTTCGCAGGAGCGCCAGACTGAATGCACACACCATTCAAGTGACTATGGACGGCAACAAAGCCGTGCTTTCGGGTACCGTGCAATCCCTGGCCCGCCGTAATGAGGCGGAACAGGCGGTGTGGAATATGCCGGGAATCATGCGGGTGGAAAACAATATCCGCGTGGCGTGAGTTGGAGTCAGACAAGGAGTTTTTGCGGTGATCTCAATTACGAATGCGGCGGAGTTTGTCCGCTCCAGGCAGATCAAGAACCTGTTGCCGCGACTGGGGCCGTGCATTTCCATCTATCTTCCGCTGGGCTTCGAGGGCGACCCTTATCAGGCGCTCGCGGCGAGGCTGCGTGGCGCGCTGGGACAAGCACAGGCAATGCTCTCCCAGGCGGGGAACAACGCCACTCCGTCGCTCCCTTCACCTGATCTATGGGAGTACGCGAAAAATCCACGGATGGTGAATTTTCAAGGGTCTATCGCGATTTTCGATACACCGGGATACACATCGATTGTTCAAATAGCGGCAGGCGTCGCCGAATCCGTCCATTGCAATGAAGACTTTTACATCCTCCCGTTGCTGGCATACGTCCAGCGGGATCGCATCTTCCATCTGCTCGCCCTGAGCGAAAAGCAAGTGCGCCTCTTGCGCTGCACCTTGCAATCGGTGGAGGAGGTGCCGTTGCCCCGCAACGTGCCGCATTCACTTCTGGAGGCGGGACAATTCAGCGCTCCGGATCATACACTCGAAAATCGCTCATCGGCAGGGCAGAATCCCGGCTCGGGACGGCGTATTCGCTTCAGCACCAGCGCAGAAGAAGGACGGCGCGATGCCCGATTCAGAAGCTTCCTCACTGCTGTCGATCAGGCAATTCAGCCGATGTTGAGAAGGTCTGCGGATCCGCTGATGCTGACAGGTGTCCGGCGAGTAACAGCTGCCTATAAGGAAATCAGCACGTACTCTTCTCTGCTGGAGGAAAGCGTGGAAGGCAGCCCCGAAACTTTATCAGCACACGTTCTTCATCAACGCGCGTTAAAAACATGGGGGAAACATCTGGAAGCGGAGCAGCGGCTTGCCTTGCGGGAGGTTCTTGCTGCGAAAGAGGCGAGGCGCACCGTCAACGATCCTCTGCAGTTGCTGCATGACGCGGAACACGGCAAGCTTCAAAAGCTGCTTTTGTCTTGCGCGGAGGGCGGCAGTGCGTCCAACGACCTGCTGAATCATCTGGCGCTGGAGACGATGCGGCATGGCGGCGAAGTGCTGGTGATGACCAACCCGGAGTTTCCACTCAGAGCCGCGGTCGGCATCGTGCGGTATGAGAGTCCGGCCCAGTCCGAGACGCCGGCTGCAGATTAAGGAAGTCGTTTGTGAGCATTGCGTTCTTGAAGTTTCAGGCGCGGCTCATTCTGGTGAGAGAGCCGCGCGGAGTTTCTGAGCTCCACACTCCTCCCAAGAGGCGCTAGGCTAGTCGATGCGGTACGAGAGTACAGGGATCTTCGCTTGGCGAATGATCTGCGCCGCGACGTTGTCGGAAGTAATCGAGGAGAGACGATCCCTGCGCTGCAATGGCAGCACGATCACCGCGCTCTTTCGCTCCTCGGCGCAGGCATGCACAAATATCGACGGCACTCCTGTAAAGATCGTCCAGTTCGCGGCAACCCCCTGCTGGCGCACCCATGCCGCGAGAGTCTCGCACTGTTCGCGGCTATTGCCTGCCTCCACAAGCTGGCGCGAAGTCTGCGTCACGTGCACGAGTTCGATTTCCTTGTTGAAAAGCTGGGCGATCTGCACGGCGGGTTGCAACCAATCAGGCTGGAAAGGTAATGGCACAGCGACCAGCAGCGACGATACACTCTCCAAACGAAGCAGCAGGCCGGCGGTGGCATGCGGCCCGAAGGTAAGCACCGGACACGGAATAGCCCGGAGCAAATGCTCGGCCGTGGAGCCGAGCGTCTGGCGGTCCTGAGAGCCAAGTCCATAGGCCCCCAGCAGGAGCAGGTCCGCCTTCTCCTGATGGGCGATGTGAAACAGGGTGTCTCCGACCAGCCCCGCGCGCACGATGGTGCGGCTCGCAATGCCCTTCGCACTGAGGCTTCCCGCCAGCGACTCCAATTCCGCCGAGTCTTCTTCTCGTTTGGACGACAGTGCTCTGCCCGAATACTCCTCGCTGGGAACGACTACCCGTACCAGGATGATCTCCGCGTGAAAGCGGAGCGCAAGGGCCTCAGCGTCTTCGAAGGCCTGCTTCGCTGCATAGGAGTTATCGTGGGCAAGAAGAATGCGGCGCAACTTGTAGTCGCCCGCTCTATTTTCCAAATCACTCGGAAGTTTGACGGAAGCTGGCATAGAAACCTCCGGCGAGCTCGAAGAGACTCGTACACCCTAAACATAGGAATACGGGCCTTCGGCGCGATGTGATTGCAGTCACCGATTCTGCCGGAGCAGGCTGCATCACCCTAATAGGTACAGGTGGGGTGGTTCGCTATAGCCCCGCCCTCAAGACTGACTCGCTCCTTAGCTCCTCAGTGGACCTTGCTCGATTCCGGGAATGGCCACCCGTGGCGCCATCGGCATATTAGAGAGCCGCACTCCGGTGGCGGCAAAAATCGCATTGCCGACGGCCGGCGCGATACCAATAATCCCAATTTCACCCGCGCCTGCTGACGGTAAATCCTTGCGCTCAATCAGGATCACTTCAACCGGAGGCGCGTCCTGGAAGCGCGGCAACTGATACTCGGAAAACCGCGGGTTCAAAATGCGCCCATCTCCAAACCGGATAGCTTCAAACAGCGCCCCTCCAATCCCCTGGACCATGGCGCCCATGACCTGGTTGGCCAGTCCGTTGGGGTTCACGATCGCGCCTGACTCCCACGCCTGCACGACGCGCAGGATGCGAAGGGTATTGGTGGCAGGATTGATTTCCACTTCGGCGCAGGTGGCGACATAGCCGCCTTTGTCGGTTCCTCCGGCGATGCCGAGCCCGCGCTCCGGAGTTGATTTCTCGCGGCCCCAGCCGAAGCCGTCTGCAGCCTTCTCAAAGACGGCCCGCAGGCGCGCATCGCGCAGGTTCTTCAGCCGGAACTCGAGCGGATCCATTTGAAGGGCATGCGCCATCGCGTCCATGTGGGATTCGCGTGCAAAGTTGTTGGCGGTAGCAGCCAGCGCGCGATACGATCCCTGGCGCAGCGGAGATTCCGTGGGGTGGAATTGAATGAGCTGATTGGCGACCTCGTAGGGTGTGCCGATCGCCGCCGGACCGGAATTGTAATTATGGTGCTCCCAGGCCACAAGCGTGCCATCGCGACGCGCGCCGGCCTTGATCTCAATCAAGCCGGCGGGACGAAAATACGCCCAGGTCATTTCTTCCGGGCGCGTCCAGACGACCTTGACCGGCCGGCCGGCGGCTTTGGCCAGCCTGGCCGCTTCCACGGCGGCTTCATTCGTATGCTTGCCGCCGTATGCGCTTCCCATGTCCGGCTGGATGACGCGCACCTGTGACACCGGCAGATGCAACGCCTCCATCAACTGGTCACGCACTCCAAATGGACGCTGCGTTCCGGTCCACACGGTCAACTTATCGCCATCCCACTCGGCCACAGCGGCGCGCGGCTCCAGGGGGCAGTGCGCGATGAACTGCACAGTGTACTGTGCCTGGTGTTTTTGATCGGCGCTCAAGAAGGCATGGGCCGGATCGCCCGCCACATGCAGCGGGCGTTCATCGCGCCCGCTCTCTGGATGACTCTTCAAGTAGGCAAAGAGATCCTTGTTAGAGGGCTGCTCGGGAACGCTCCATTTCGCGCGGATTGCCTTCACTGCCTGGTGCGCGGTGTAGTCGTCCGGCGCCACCGCGCCGACAAAATCCCCGTCACGCACAACCTGTACGCCGGTCATTCTTTCCGCCGCCGTTGTGTCAATCGAATTGAGCGTTGCATTGAATCCCGCCGCCCGCAGTACCGCTCCGAAGAGCATGCCTGGCCGCACAATGTCAGAAGGATACTTGTGTTCCCCGGTCACAAATTCGCGGCCATCGACTTTGGGAACAGAAGTTCCGGCAATCTTCCACTTAGTGGCGGGCGTCAGCGCAGGCTGAGTGCTGACCACTTTCACCAGGTTTTTCCCCCGTGTGAGTTCTCCATATGTAACCGACAGTGATCTCTTTTTGTCGGTTACCGTTCCGTTGGCAGCCGTCAGTTCCGCGGCATCGACGCTCCAGCGCCTTGCGGCTTTCTCCGTCAGCAATTGCCGGGCAGCAGCAGCCATGGTGCGTAAAATTGGGGCCATGGTGGGAGTGGTGCGGCTGCCAAAGGTTCCCATGTCCCAGGGAACCAAGTCAGTGTCGCCCATGATCATCGTGACGGAGTCAAACGGCACGCGCAATTCTTCGGCCACCTGCTGTGCCAGCGAGGTGCGGATGTTCTGGCCCACTTCTACTTTTCCTGTGAATACCGTTGCTTGATTATTGGCGGCGATGTGCAGCCACGCGCTGATGTTTTTGGGCAGCTTGTGACTGCCAAAGTGGCCGCCCGACTCCTGCGCCCATTGCGGCAAATCGGTCGCGCAGACGAACAGCCCGGCACCGAGAATCTTCAGAAAATCGCGGCGGTCGAGTTCCACGCCTCCGCCGTTTGCTGCGTCGTTGGTCACGCCCTGGCCGTATTCAGCGGTTTCCACATCGAGAGGCTTCATCGGTCACCTCCCTCTTTAGCCGCGTCAACAACTCGTTCTATGGCCGCAAGAATGCGCGGATAGGTTCCGCAGCGGCACAGGTTGCCGTTCATCGCCTCCACAATTTCATCTCGGGTGGGATTGCGCTTCGAATTGAGTAGTGCGGTGGCGTTCATGATCATGCCCGAAGTGCAGTATCCGCATTGCAGCGCTTCCTCGTCGAGAAAGGCCTGCTGCAGCGCACTGAGCCTGCCATGCGCCGCCAGTGCTTCGATCGTCACGATATTGTATGCGGTCGCCGCGCTGGCCGGCACCTGACATGACCGGACTGCTTGCCCGTTCGCCAGCACGGTGCAGGCTCCGCACTCGCCTTCACCGCACCCATATTTTGTTCCAGTCAAATTCAGTCGATTGCGCAGGACTGAAAGAAGGCTCTCATCCTCTGGAGCGTTCACATGGAGTCGAGCGCCGTTGACGTTGAGTACAAATTCGCTCATTCCTAACTCCGCAGGCAGCCG
>CAZWSD010000115.1:0-8822 GCA_964636535.1 uncultured Acidobacterium sp.
TTGGAGGGGCTGGAGTGGAAAAAGCCGGGCCCGTGAGAGAACGGGCCCGGCGGGTGCGTCGTGAAGGATTTGCGCGAAATTAATCTTCGCGATAGCTGCGCTGGTAAGTGCGAGTGATGCGGTCGTGCCAGCCGAGGCGGTCTTCGTCAAAGACGGCCCAGAGGAAACCGAGGCCGAGGGGCAGAGCCGAAAGAAGGACCGCGCCGACGCGAGCGCGAACGGCCTGGCGGGTGGGGTTGTCGTCGTCGAAGGTGCAGAGGGCGATTTTGGCGTAACGCATGCCGGGGGTGCCCTGGGCGAAGGTGAGGAAAAGGTACTGATAGATGAGAAGGAGGGCGAGCAGAGCTCCAGCGGCGCCGACGAGGGCCGCCCTTCCAGAGAGCAGGTGCGGGGTGCAGGCAACGAAGGCGGCGACAAACATGAGGAAGCCGACACCGACGAGGCATAGATCGACGATGCCGGCCATGAGGCGATCCTCAAGATTGGCGGTGTAGAGGGGCGGATCAAGGAGCAGGGAGTCCTGGCCGGGATCGAGGTCGGGGGCGTCGAAGAAGGGGGTGGTGTTGGGGTCTTCGTCGAGGCGGATTGCGTTCCATTCGATGGCGGGGGTCAGAGGGGCAACTTCGATTTCGGACGCGGTTGTGGCATCGTGTTCGGGTTCGGCTGCGGTGGTGGCGGGTTCGGCCTCGAAGATGCGGAGCTGGGGGTGGGACTCGTCGTCGTCGGAGGTGTTGGCGCGCTCGCGGCGGGGACGTGCTTTGCGGGTTGCCACGAGTTCGCGGGGAAATTCGATGATACGGGCGGGAAGGGGCAGTGCGGGTTCGAGGGGTTGGCTTGCCAGCTCCTCGAGCAGGTCGCGGGTGGGGTCTTCCTCGGATTGTTCGAGAGGCTCGGCGGAGCTGGTCTCCGGTTCAGCGAAGAGCGAGGCGGCAGGCTCGGGGAAGGGCTCGGGGGCCTGCTCGGCGGCGCCGCGAGTGAAGCTGTCCGGCGCAGCTGGAGGTTTGGGGACACCTGAGAAGAACTCGGGCACCGGAGAGGGTTCGAATCCGGCCCAGCGGGTGATGCGGGCGCGCGGTTCGGGCAGGTCTGGCTGGGCAGAAGCGGGCGTCGGCGCGGTGGAGGCTTGAAAGAGATCGGGTTCGGGGTCAAGCAAGGCTGCGCGTCGTTTTGGGGCGGGGGCGCCGGCGGAGTTTTCCCTCTCGGTGGGCTGGATGAGGCGCGCGGGGGCGTTTGCGGCCTGATTTTCGATCATTTCGCGATAGCTGGGGGCCTTGGAATAGCGTTCGGCGACGCGGGCAGCAATATTGCTGGAGGTTGGTTGGCGGGAATTTGCGGCGAACGAGGGTTCGAGTTCAGCGAGCCGAGCCTGCAACTGAGGCGGAACCTTCCGGCGCGAGCGGTGTTCGGTGAGTTTGGCGGCGACTTCTTCTTTCCAAGCAGGCAGAGTTTGCGATGTACTCAAGGTTCCCTCACATCCTTCGTCCCGGGCCTGGTTTGAGCGTCGAAAGCCGGGGCGTTTGTGCTCTAAGAGAGCATTGAATCAACAGGGTCGGGAAGGAAGTCGCGGGAGATATAAGTCCGCGTCGGCGTGGAACGATCACGCGCGGCAGCGGGCCGACACTTCATCACCAGAGCGGCGGATTTTCAGCGGTTCGGAAGGAGAGCCGTTGCTTTGCTATGCTGGACCTTGTTCCCGCAATGAAACTCCGCTGTTTTTGGTTTATCACGCTGTTTTCTCTGTGTCATCCGCAGCTTCGCGCGCAGGCGGTAACCACCGAGCTACCCCCCACGAAGCAGTCCGTGGCGGCGGCATTGCCGGAGGCACCGAGCCCGGAGAGGCAAATACCGGTAGCGCGGGTGGTAGCGCAGGCTCCATCCGGGCGGCCGGTGCGGATGCAGTATGACCATTTGCAGGTGTTGCCGGTGCCGCATGGGAACGAGTATGTGTTGACCGGTCACATCATTCTGTTCTATCGGGACTACATTGTTCACGCCGACAGCGCGACGTATAACAGCGCGACGGGCGAGATTGTGGCCCGGGGACACCTGATGGTGGACGGCGGTCCGGATGACGAGCATATTCTGGCCGATCACGGGCGGCTGAATGTAAGGAACAACACGGGGGATTTTTTTGATGTGACGGGTACGCTGGGCGTGCGGAGGGTAAGCGGCCGGCGGGTGGTGTATACGTCGGAGAATCCATATGTGGTGACGGGCAAAGAGGTGCAGCAACTGGGCAAGGGGCACTATCGGGTGGTGGACGGCACGATGACGGCGTGCCGTCTGCCGAAGCCGGACTGGCGGTTTTATGCGCATCACATCGAGCTGGACAACGGCAAGGCGATGGCGGTGAACGCGAACTTCAGGCTGTTTGGGGTACCGATTTTGTGGGTGCCGTACGTGAAGCATGAGATCAAGAATTTGAGGACGAGCGGGATTCTGCTGCCGGTGGCGGGGAATAACTCAACGTATGGCGCGGTGGTGGGGGACTCAGTGTATGTGACGCTGGGCCGGAGCGCGGACCTGGTGGCGGGATCGCTCTATTACGCGAGGCGGGGATGGGCTCCGTTTGCGACGTTCCGGTACAGGGGGGTGGGAGATAACTACGCGCGGGTGCGCTTCCGGAGCCTGCTGGACCGGCATACGGGGAAGAGCAACCTGGGCGGGGTGGACTTCATCGCGGACGGGCGGTATGACTTTTCCAAGCATACGCGGGCGGTGATTGACGCGGAGTACTTGAGCTCGTACCTGTACCGTCTTACGTTTGAGCAGAACTATGCGGCGGCGATCAACTCGGAGGTGAAGTCGCAGCTTTACGTGGAGCATGAGCAGGACGGCTTTACGGAGGCGATCCACTTCAATCGCTACCAGAATATTCAGAATGTGGCTCCATCGGGGAACGAGGTAAGGATTCTCCACCTGCCGGAGGTGGATTTATTGGCCGTGGATCACCGTCTGGCGGGTACGCCGATTGAGTGGGGTTACTCGGTATCAGCGGGCGCGCTTTCGCGTTATGACTACAACCCGTATGGCAAGGCATTCCGGACGGGATCAGAGATTCCGCGGGTGGATATATGGCCGTGGATGAATGTACCACTGCATGGGGGCGGTTGGAACTTCCGTCCGGATCTGGCGGTGCGCGACACGTGGTATGACAAGAGCCAGTACGCGACAGGGCTGAATCATTTTCCGGTGCTGCGGGGCGAGTCGATCAACCGCATGGACGTGGAGACGGGGTTCACGCTGCGTCCGCCCGTGGTGGGCCGGGATTTTGACGCGCCGTGGATCAGGCGCGTGTTCGGCGGGGATTTGCGGCATACGATAGCGCCGCTGATCCAGTATCGGTACGTGACGGGGATCAATGATTTCAAGAAGATTTTGCGGTTTGACGATACGGATGTGGCGAGCGACACGAACCAGATCCAGTATGGGCTGACGCAGCGACTGTATTTGCGGCACATGAGGCCGCATCGGTGCCGGGGCGCGGCGGCGCTGGGACCAAAGAAGGAGTGCGGCGGCGGGACGCTGGACTGGATGAGCCTGCGGGTGGCGCAGAGATATTACTTTAATTCGACATTTGGCGGAGCGGTGACGCGGGGAACGCCGAATCCGCTGCTGGCGACGCTGGATTTTACGGGTGTGGATTTTCTGACCGCGCCGAGGCACTATTCGCCGGTGATCTCCAGACTGCGGATGAATACGGGTTCGGGCGCGGCGGCGGAATGGGATCTGGATTACGACACGAAGGCGGGACACATAACTTCGAGCAACGTGTATGCGAACTATCGGCGGGGGAATTACCGCTTGAAAGCGGGCGACGCGTACCTGGATACGGTGATCGGCGCGCCGCCGGGAACGCCCTTGACGCCGGGCAGCGCCGCGCGGAAGCCGACGCAGTACAACCAGCTGACTCTGAGCGCGATCTATGGGAGTTCGGCGCGGAGGGGCTTCAATGTGGGGGCCGCGACGGGGATTGATGTGCAACACGGCAACGTGCAGTACAGCGCAGTGCAGGCGATGTACAACTGGAACTGCTGCGGCTTTACGGTGGAAGTGCGTCACTTTTCGCTGGCGAACATACGCAACGATACGGAAGAGTTGTTCAGCTTTACGCTGGCCGGGTTTGGGTCGACGGGGATTCCGCGCAGCGCGAGGATTTTCTAGCGATTCGCCGGAGGGCTAAGGACTGCGGGCGAAAGACCGCCAGCGCCAGAGGCGGAGGGCGTTTGCCGGGTGCTTGATTGAGGCGGCTGAGGTCGAAGTCGCGAACGCGGTTTGTCGATGCGGGGGGCGTGTGGTGGAGGAGCTTGCGCATCTGTCGCTGCCGGACGGCGTGGACGATGACGCGATGTGCGTAGTCGGCGACGAGAAAGACACCCTGGGCATAGTGCATGTTGGGTCTTCGATCGCCGCCGTTGTAGGCGCCCGCGGCCTTGTAACGATTGCCGTGAAAGTCAGAGAGCAGGTTGCTCAGGATAAGGCCGGCATAAGTGGTGAGCACGGGGATGCTGACGTGGTTGAGGTCAAGTTTTTGCGGCGGGCGCAGGCGCGGGGGCAGCAAGGAGTAGTCGCGAGTATCGCGCAGGTAGAGCAGCTGAGCGTAGAGGAGGGTGCTTTGTGTAATCTGCCATGGTCCGATGGCCTGGTCTCTGACGAGCAGCCAGCCACGGCGGCGACGGAGGACAATGTCGCCGGGCCGCCAATGGCGCATCCAGACGGTGTGATGGAGGTCGCCGCGGACATCGAGGAAGTTGTTTTCCATGGCGCCGACGCCGATGAGCATGGAGAGGGGAATGTGGTAGAAGCCGGCAACGTCGATCATGTCGGTGGCGAACTGTCGTGCATCCTGGGGCGAGAGCGCTTTTCCGGGCGGGATGAGGTGCAGCTGGACGCGTGGGTCGGTGCGGCTCTTGAAGAGAATGAAGCGGGCGACAGCGGGAACGAGCAGGGCGCGTGGCAGTTGCAGCAGAGGTTTGCTGGGGATGGGCTGGTAGACGCGCATGAGGGTGCGGGTATTACGGGACCAGTCGCGAATTTGCGATGAGGGCGGGGAGCCGAGACGGAAGCCGGGAATCTGGCCCAGGTTCCAGAGCCCGAGCAAGAGGTTGGACTGGGCCAGGAAGTCATTTGGCAAAACCGCGTAGAGGCGGTAGGCGGGATGCCGGGGGCCGGAGGGCGGCCGGATGAGGATTCTGGTTCCGGCGAGAGGCTGCAGGGACTGGAGATATTGGAGGCGGAGGTAGGCGGCCAGTTCAGTGGAGTAATGGCCGACGGAGGCGACGAGATTGCCGTTGGGCATGGTGAGCAGGACAGAGCCGTCGGGCTGCAGATGAGGAACCGGCAGCACGGCCGGATGCGGGGTGGGCATGGAGGCCACGGGGTAGTGGCGCACGAGGTATGCGGTGGCGCCAGCCGTGGCCAGAATGGTGAGCCAGAGGAGCAGGACGGAGATGGTTCTTGGCTTGGACACGCTCTTTCATCCTGCCTGATGGACGCGTTGCTTGGCGCGTCGAGGTGGTTGCCGCAGGCAAGTCCGGCGGGAAAGACCGAGGCCCGCAGGCGGGAGCGGTCGTCGCTGGATGCGGCGCCGATATCCCACGATGCGGGCATTTGGGGTTAATCGGCGCTTACGGCCGGTTGGGCCGCGCCGGCCTGGTTGAGGCGCTCGATGGAAGCGGGGTCGAGTTGGAGCTGTGTGGCCGCGACGAGAGTCAGGAACTGGCTCTCGCTGGTGGCGCTGGCGATGGGGGCGGTGATGCCGGGCTGTGCGATGAGCCATGCGAGGGCGACGGCGGCCGGAGTGGAATTGTGCTGTCTGGCGACGGCGTCGAGCGCGTCGAGGACGGCGAGGCCGCGCGGGTTGATGTATTTGCCTACCATGCCTCCCCGGGCTTTTCCTTCCGCGTCGGCCGCGGTGCGGTATTTTCCGGTGAGGAAACCGGCAGCCAGGGCGAAGTACGGAATGACGCCGATGTTGTTCTTTTGGACGACGGGGAGCAGGGCGGTTTCGAATTCTTCGCGGAAGACGAGGTTGTAGTGAGGCTGCAGAGAGATGTATGCAGGGAGGTTGTGGTTGCGGCTGGTTTCGATGGCCTGGGCGAGGCGCCTGGCCGAGTAGTTGGAGGCTCCGATGTGACGGACTTTGCCGGCCTGGATGAGTCTGGAGTAGGCTTCGAGGGTTTCTTCGAGGGGAGTGGATTCGTCGTCCTTGTGGGACTGGTAGAGGTCGATATAGTCCGTCTGGAGGCGGCGGAGGGAGTCTTCGACGGCCTGCTTGACTTAGGCGGCCTTGAGTCCCTGTTTGCCTTCGCCCATGTCCATGCAGACCTTGGTAGCGAGTATGACCTGGGCGCGTTTGCCGGATTGGGCGAACCATTTGCCGATGATGGTTTCCGATTCGCCGCCATGGTGCCCTGGGGCCCAGCGGGAGTAGACGTCGGCTGTGTCAATGAAGTTGAGGCCGGATTCGACGGCGTGATCGAGCTGTCGGAAGCTGTCGGCTTGAGAGAGCGTCCAGCCGTAGACGTTGCCGCCGAGACAGAGCACGGGGACGTGGAGCCCCGAGCGACCGAGTTCGCGATTCTGCATGAATTTTCCTCTTTTGTATCTGATGGCGGAAAGGGGCGATGCGATGCGGTTGCCTGGGGCCAAGCGTTTGTGCTGGAATGGCAGCCATGAAAAGACGCGCCTTCCTGCAGTCCTCATTGTTGGCCTCCGGGTCATTGTTGCTTTCGCGCAGCGGCCTGTCCCAGATGATGCCGGGCTCCGCCGGTCCGGCTGTACCGGTGGACCTGGCGCTGGATACTTCGGCGTTGGGGCAAACGATCCGGTCGAATTTTACGGGCCTGAGCTATGAGCAGTCGCAGCTTGGGAATCCGGATTTCTTTTCGGGCGATAACACGCAGCTTGCCGGGCTGATGGACACGCTGGGGCAACATGGGGTGCTTCGGATTGGCGGCAACACGAGCGAGTACACGTTCTGGAATCGCAACGCTAAGCCGACGAAGGCGGATATGAGAATGGCGGCGGGTCCGGACAAGGGCCATCATGCGCCGCCGAACGTGACGATTACACCGGAAGCGGTGCGGAATTTGCGGGATTTTCTGGAGCGGACGGGCTGGACGCTGATTTATGGTCTGAACCTGGGCAAGGGCACACCGGAAAATGCGGCAGACGAAGCAGCGTATGTGATGGAGACGATCGGGCGGGAGAAGCTGGTGGCCTTCCAGATGGGGAATGAGCCGGACCTGTTCAACCGGAACGGTCTGCGGCCGGCGACGTGGGGTGTGGACGACTACATCGCGGATTGGGAGAAGTTTTTCAAGGCGGTGCGCGCGCGAGTGCCGAATGCGCCGTTCGCGGGTCCGGACACGGCCGGCAACGTGAACTGGCTGATGCCGTTTGCGGAGAAGTTCAAGGATGATATTGAGTTCATCTCGTCGCACTACTATGCGGAGGGTCCGCCGACGAATCCGGCGATGACGATCGAGCGGCTGCTTCGGCCGAGCCCTCAACTGGAGAAGGAAATCGCAGCGGTGCACGAGGCGCAGGCGGCGACGGGGTTGAAGTTCCGGATGACGGAGACGAACTCCTGCTACCAGGGCGGGAAACCGGGCGTGAGCGACACGTTCGCGGCGGCGCTGTGGGCGTCGGATTACATGTATCAACTGGCCGCGGCTGGGAGCGTGGGGATTAACTTCCACGGAGGCGGATATGGATGGTACACGCCGATAGCAGGGACGCCGGAAGCTGGGTTCCTGGCGCGACCGGAGTACTACGGGATGCTGCTGTTTGCGCAGGCCGGGCCGGGCCGGCTGGTGAGCGCGAAGTTGAGCGGGAATGCCGACGCTCCGCTGCTGACGGCCTATGCGCTGCGCGGCGAGGATGGGCACCTGCGGGTGATGCTGTTCAACAAGAACCTGGACAAGGACGTGGTGGTGAGCATCTCGGGGAGCAACGGGCTGGACGCCTCAGCGATGAGACTGGAGGCTCCACGGGCGGACGACACGACGGATGTGACGTTTGCGGGCAGCGTAGTGGGGGTTGACGGGCGGTGGCTGCCGATGGTGGAAGACCGTGTGCCGAGCAAGAACGGTTTGTACATTGTGCAGGTGAGGAGAGCCTCGGGCGCACTGGTGGTATTCAGCTAAGTTGCTGTAACGGATTGGCGGCAGGGAAAGGCGTCGGCGAGAGGCCGGCGCTTTTCTGCTTTTCCGCGCGGCGCGGGGGGTGCGTCAATGGGCGGCGATCCATACTTCCCAGAGGACGACCATCATCATGAAGATGACGTAAATGCGAAGCCCCCAAAGCAGGATCAATTCTCTTCCCCGCAGGAGTCGGCGCGGGATGGGCTTGTTTCTCTCCCGCACCAGCTGGCTCATTTCCAGAGAGGAGAGAACCCATTCGGCTTCGGTATGCTGGTCCATTTGCGGGTGCTGGGATTGGCCTTTCAATGCATGTCTCCTTCTCAATTACAGCCTGCCGATCCAGGCAAAGGCGTTCGGCATGATGACGCTGATTCCGTAGAGGATGCCGGCGCCGGCCAGGACGATGACGATGAGGGTGGTGAGGACGTTGGCGAGCGTGGAGCTGGGCGTTCCGCCCATGATTTCCTTGTCATTGACGAGGAGATAGAGAAAGACGAGGGCCGGCGGCATTGCGAGAACGGCAATGACATTCACGATGATGACTACGTAGACGAGCGGAAGTCCTGGAATGAGCACGATGCCGGCTGCGATCGCGGCGCATAACAGGAGTACGGAATAGAAGGTCTTGCCTTCGCGAATGGGAAGGTTGAGGCTGTGCGGGCGGCGGGCGACTTC
>CAZWSD010000116.1:0-8797 GCA_964636535.1 uncultured Acidobacterium sp.
GAATGGGACGGGCGGGGAATACTTGAGCGCCAGTATTTCGGTCATGCTCGAGATTCAGGACACGACCGACGGTGTGGCGGGCGCGCCGACCATTCTTTATGAAGGTGTGCTGCCGCAGGCTTCCGCGGTTGCCACCTATGCGCCGCTGAATAGCGCCGATCTGCAGTGCAGTATTGGAAGCATCCTGGTGACGCAGACGGGTCCAGCTTGGGTAGTGAGCACTCCACCGGGCGGCGGCAGTGTCGTGCGGCGTATCGGCACAACGGCGCAGGGAGCGGACTGCAGAGTTGAGCGCAACGGTAAGCTCCGTTTTTATCCAACTACGGTGCCGCAGTCCGGTGAAGTGATTGCGGTGTCATACCGAACGCGCCACCGCTCGGTGGCGAGGCTTGCAAGCGCCAGCAGCATCACCAGCGAGGGTGCAGCGGGGCTTCCCGGAACCGCGGCTTGGATCGGAACAGCGCATCAGCCGCTAGCTCGCAGTTCCGCAGACTGTGAAAACGCGGCCAATGCTTTGCTGGCGGTCGCAACGAGCCGGTCGGCGGCGTGGAAAGGCAAATACACCGGTTGGAATATGGCGCAAAGCGGCGACGTGTGGCCCGGCGACCTTTTGGCGATTCAGTCTCTGTCCGCAGGCATGGACGCGAAAGTAGTGGTGCGGACCGTCGAAATCGACCTGATGTGTTCGCAGCCCGGGCTGGCGCGATACACCATCGCGTTTGCCAACGACTGGGCGGAGGCGCTTGCCATCAAGACCAGCGCGGCGGTACCGGCTGATGTATGGCTCCCTCCACAGCTACAGGCCGCTTCGCCGCTTGCCAATCCGGAATTGTTGACCGTCACCAGTGTGACGGGTTCACAAATCAACGTAAACGCGAATACAACGCCTCCTGCTGGAGGCGGCTTTGAAGTGCGGCGGCGCGACTGGTCATTTGGTCCGGGCGCCAACTCTGACCTTGTGCTGCGAAGCCCTGTGCCGAATTTCATCATTCCTCGGGAGGCAGTGATGGAGCAGTACTACATACGCATGTACGACGGTTCCACGCCGCCGAACTACTCGCGCTTTTCCGCGGCAGTGTTTGTGAATCTGCCCCTATAAAGATGAGCCTTTATGACTGATTTTGAAGCACAGGTGCTGGCGGATCTTTCCGTGTTGAAGCACCAGATGGCCGCGCTCTACGGCGATGGCGAAACCGGGCGAATCGCGGCAATTGAACGCCGCGTTACGGCTCATGAGCAGGCGTTTCAACGGGCCAAAGGCTTTCTGCTGGCAGCCGGTGGCATCTTCACCGTGATCCAGATGTTGATCGAGTTGCTCCGACACCGGGGGCGACTCCCGCTATAATCGGCAGTTATGGCAGACAGTCCGCTGGTCGGAATCGTTATGGGTTCCCGGAGCGATTTTGAAGTTCTCGCTCCGGGGATAGAAATTCTCACGGAACTGGGAGTCGCGCACGAGGCGCGTATTGTTTCCGCGCATCGCACGCCCGATCTGCTGTACCAGTATGCAGAACAGGCAGAGGCGCGCGGACTGCGTGTGATCATTGCGGGAGCAGGGGGCGCGGCACATCTACCGGGAATGCTGGCGGCAAAAACACTGGTTCCGGTGCTGGGCGTGCCGGTTCCCGCCACGGCGCTGCAGGGCATCGATTCGCTGTTGTCCATCGTGCAGATGCCCAAGGGGGTTCCGGTGGGCACGCTCGCCATTGGCAGGCCCGGAGCCGCGAACGCGGCGTTGTTTGCCGCGGAGATGCTGGCTACGACTGACCCCGAGCTGCGATCTCGTCTTAGAACCTGGCGCGAAACGCGCCGCGACGAAGTTCTGGCGATGGAATTACCCCTGTCGCAGTTCCGGGAGCCGCATTCATGAGCGCGATTCTTCCCGGCGCCACGATCGGTATTCTTGGCGGTGGGCAGCTTGGCCGCATGATGGCCATGGCCGCTCGCTCATTCGGCTACCGGGTTCAGGTGATGGACCCTGATCCGTCATGTCCGGCAAGGTTTGTGGTGGATGCCTGTTTTGAGGGCCAATGGGATGATGCTCGCGCCGCAGGGGACCTGGCGCGCGGCTCCGACGTGGTGACGCTGGAGATTGAGCAGTTGTCCCTGGCCTGCCTTGAATCTGCCGCCAAACACGCTCCGGTTCGTCCAGGGGCAGCCATGCTGAGGGTTATCCAGGATCGGATTCTGCAGAAGGACTGGCTGCGGGATCACGGGTTTCCGGTCGGCGACTATCGCGCGGCGGCCTCTGTGGAAGAGCTGGTAGCGTCTCTTCGCGAACTGGGCGGCAGGTGCTTTGTCAAGGTTGCCCAAGGTGGGTATGACGGTCGCGGGCAGGCCAAGGTCGGCTTCACAAAGTCTGAGGCTACCCCGGAAGAGCAGGGGGCAGATGCCTGGCAGATGCTTGGCAGCAGGCCGGTGATCGTGGAAAAGGCTTTAGATCTGGACTGCGAAATCTCGGTCATGGTCGCCCGCAGCCCGAGGGGAGAGACGCGCAGTTTTCCAACTGCGCGGAATCACCATGTGAATCAGATCCTGGCCTGGAGCGTCATTCCAGCGGGGATTTCCCCTGAATTGGAGAAGCAGGCTCAAGAGTTGGCCTGCGGGATTGCCGGACAATTCACCCTGGAAGGCCTCCTGGCGATAGAAATGTTTGTGACCACGGATGGAAGGTTGCTGGTGAATGAACTGGCCCCGCGCCCACACAACAGCTACCACGCCAGTGAACGGGCCTGCGTCACGAGCCAGTTTGAGCAGGGGATTCGGGCGATTTGCGACTTGCCCCTCGGAGATGTTGCTGTGGTCCAGCCTGCCGCAATCGTGAATCTGCTTGGGGATTTGTGGCTGGATGCCGAGGGCAACCTTCGAGTTCCGCGCTTCGATCTGGCGCTGCAGGTTCCTGGAGTCAGATTGCATCTTTATGAGAAGCACACAGCGCGCAAAGGGCGGAAGATGGGGCATCTTTCCGCGGTTGGTGCCGGCACGGATGAAGCGGTAGCTCGGGTTCGAGAGGCCGACAGGAGGCTGAAGCAGTAACAGGACTCTTACTCCACAAAAGCAGGGTCAGCGTCTCATGCGCGCTGACCCTCTTTTCTACAACAAATGTTTTCTCTTAGCCGATATCCTCGTTCCAGTTTTCGAGATATTTTTTCATTTCTGCCATGAACTTGCCGGCGTCGGCTCCGTCAATGATGCGGTGATCGAAACCCAGCGTTAGGTGAATCATGTGTCGGATTGCAATCGAGTCCGTGCCGTCCTTGTCAGTGATTACGGCAGGCTCCTTGAAGAGGCCACCAACGCCAAGAATGGCGCTTTCCGGTTGGTTGATGATGGGCGTGCCGAACTGCTCGCCGAAGATGCCGGGATTGGTGATCGTGAAGGTTCCTGAGCCAACTTCATCGGGTTTGAGTTTCTTCGAGCGTGCGCGCTCAGCCAGATCGGCAATGCTGCGCGCAATGCCCAGGAAGCTTTTTTCCTCGGCCTGCTTGATGACAGGTACAATCAAACCCCATTCCAAGGCAACCGCGATGCCAACATTGATGTTGGCGGGATAGCGAATTGCATCACCTTCCATCTGGGCATTCACGATAGGGATGTTCCGCAGCGTGGCGATGGCGGCCCGAGTGATGAAGGGCATGTATGTGAGCTTGACGCCGTTGCGCTGCTCGTACTTGTTCTTCTCTTTTTCGCGGAGCTTGACGATGCGCGTGAAGTCGACCTTGAAGACGGTATGCACATGCGCGCTGGTGCGCTTGGAGTCGACCATGCGCTGCGCGATGATAGAACGCATCTTCGACATAGGAACCAGCTCGCCAGGCTGAGGTATGGCGGCTGCAGGAGCAGGGGCAGCAGGGCGCGAAGCCGGCGCGGAGGCTGCAGGAGCGGGAGCAACTATTGGCGCCGCTGGGGTAGGCTTGCCTGCAAGGTAGGCCTGCAGGTCGTCTTTGGTAATTCGCCCACCCGCGCCCGTTCCGGGGATCTTGCGCAGATCGAGATTGTGCTCGCGGGCCATTTTGCGGACCAGCGGGGAAGAGCGGACGCCTTCGGCCCCCTCGTAAACCTCCTCTTCGACAGCCGAGACCCGCGGTGGCGCAGTGGCTGCCGGCGCAGGTGGCGCAGCGGCTGGCGTCTGGGCTCCAGTCGCTGGTGCGGCTGCGCCGCCAATGACGGCCACAACCGTATTGATCTGCACGGTATTCCCGGCGGGAACCTTGATCTCTGTGAGAATGCCGGAAACGGGCGAGGGAATTTCTGCGTCGACTTTGTCTGTAGAAATCTCAAATATGGGTTCGTCGCGCTCCACTTTGTCGCCCACCTGCTTGAGCCATTTGGTGATAGTGCCTTCAAAGATGGATTCACCCATTTGCGGCATGACGACTTCATGCCGTTCCCCGAAAGCTGGCGCAGGGGCTGCCGCGGCGGGCTTGCTTTCAGTGGCTGCAGGAGCAGGAGCGGGAGCCGAAGCAACCGATGTCGCAGATGTGGCGGAGCCTTCTTCATTGATCGTTGCGACGACGGTATTGATCTGGACAGTGGTGCCCTCGGGAACCTTGATTTCAGCGACGGTGCCGGAAGCCGGCGAAGGAATTTCCGCATCGACCTTGTCGGTCGAAATTTCGAAGAGGGGCTCGTCGCGCTGAATGGTCTCGCCCGGCTTTTTCAGCCATTTGGTAATGGTGCCTTCAAAAATCGATTCGCCCATTTGGGGCATGACTACTTCGGTCGGCATGCATATTCCTTTCCGCGGTGCAGGCTGGAAGCCGTGAGAAACTTGATTATAAATGGGATGCTGAGGAGGCCGGTGCGCGCCTTGGCTTTGTCCCGCGCTTGACTTTCGAACCGTCCAGTTTAATTCATGGAGAACGGCAGGCGGGAATTGGACGCTATGCGCATCTGAATCTCAATATATATGTTTGGATCTGGCATTCATCAAGCTGAAGTTACCCTGCTGCTGCTGATCGCAATGATCGCCCTGCTGGCGGCGGCCGCACAACGGCTGAGTGTGCCCTATCCCATCGTTTTGCTTCTGGGTGGGCTCACCCTGGGCTTCATCCCCTGGATCCCCAAAGTCTCGATCGATCCGTCATTTATTTTCCTGGTTGTTCTTCCCCCGCTGTTGTTTGCCAGCACGCTTAATATCGGCTGGACGGAGCTGCGCGCGAACGCAGCGCACATTCTCATGCTAGGACTGGGTCTGGTGGCATTTACCGTAATTGCCGTTGCTGCCGCCATGCACTTTATCATGCCGGGATTTACCTGGCGGGTGGGCGCCGTCTTAGGCGCCGTTTTGTCGACCACTGACACGATCGCGGTCGGCGCCGTAGCGCGCCGCGTTGGGCTACCCCATCGCATTCTGCAAGTGATCGAGGGAGAAAGCCTCACGAATGACGCAATGGGGTTGCTCGCCCTGCAATTCACCACGGCACTGGTAGTTTCCGGCACGATTCCGACGGTATTCGGGGGTATCGGCAGATTCATCTGGCTGATCGTAGCCGGGATTTTCGCAGGATTGGTGGTCGCGGTGCCGATTGCTCATTTTGAGCGCCGCTTGCGCTCGGTGGCGCTCCAGTTGCTGGTGAGCATCGTGACACCCTACTTTGCGTACCTGCTTGGCGAGAGCCTGCATGGCTCCGGCGTGCTGGCAACGGTGGCCTGCGGGCTGTATTTTGGGCGCATGCAGTCACAAACGTTCTCGTCTCAGGCTCGCTTGGAGTCCAAGGCGGTCTGGGACACCATCGATTTCAGCCTGAATGGGCTGGTTTTCATTCTGATCGGCCTTCAGCTTCCTTCCATCCTTCATGGGCTGGGCGACCTGGACTGGACGCAGAAGCTGCTGCATGCGGCTACTGTTTGCGCGTTGTTGATTTTCTTGCGCTTTGCGTGGGTGTTTGCCGGGGCACGGGCTGTTCAGGCTCTTCGGAAGCGTCTATTTCACCGGGAGGGCGAGTACATTTCCCAACGTGTGCTCACGGTAGTAAGTTGGAGCGGAATGCGTGGTGTGCTCACCTTGGCGGCGGCGCTTTCGCTGCCAAGTGTGATTGGGAACGGGCAGCCATTCCCAGAGCGGCAACAAATCATATTTATTTCGTATTCGGTCATTCTGGTAACGCTTTTGGGGCAAGGGCTTTCTTTGCCGACATTGATCCGCCGCCTCCAGGTCGCCGAGCCGGACGAAGTTCGAAGGATGGCGCTTGCGGCACGGGCTGCCATCGTCCGTGCCGGCCTTGACCGGCTACGGCGGATTCGCGACGAGGATGAGGATCTTGAGTCGAACCGGTCGGCTTATGAGATGCTGGAGCGCGTATACCGTGACCGCCTGCAAGCTCTTGAACCGGAGCAGAATGAAGATGGACAACAATCCAAGCGCGAGCGACAGCAGACCATGCAACAGATTGCTTACAGCTTGCGTCAAGCAGAGCGCGAAGAGCTGATGCGGCTGCGAGCAGCGGGCAGAATCCAGGGCAACACCCTGCGCGAAGTGGAGCGCGAACTGGACCTGCTGGACGCGCACTGGAACAGCGCATAGGTCGGGCAAGCCTGGTGGGCCCACCAGGACTTGAACCTGGAACCAAGGGATTATGAGTCCCCTGCTCTAACCGATTGAGCTATAGGCCCTGAAAGCGTCAGCGATTCAGCAATTGCATTAGCCGCGCATGTTGATTGTAACTTTATACGGGATACCGCGAGGAGCTATTCGTGCGCCGGTTTGGAATAGCTCCTGTTTCCGCGATTGATCCAGGATCAGGCGTATACCCGCTCCCCGGAGAACGTCACCATCAGTTGGCGTAGCGCTGGAGCCGTTCTCCCTCAAGATAGACCCGTTGTTGAAGCGGAGCAGTCGGAGCCTTGCTTCTTCCCTTACGCTTTACGGGTGCTACCGCCGCGACTTTTAGAGCCGGTGCAGTCGTGACCACATGTCCGCGCTCCTCGCGGTCCAGATTGCTGGCGCCCTCGATGACCACACGCTCAATTTTGCGATTGAGAGCCCTCTCGAAGCGCAGAAACTCACGGCGTTCAATTGGAGTGTAGAAGGTGGCGGCGACGCCCGTATTTCCAGCGCGGCCAGTGCGACCGGCGCGGTGAATGAAGTCTTCGGTCATCTTGGGCAGGTCGTAGTTGATGACCTGCGCGATGTTATCCACGTGTATGCCGCGGGAAGCGACGTCTGTGGCTACAAGTACGCGAGCACGCCCGCGCTGGAAGTCCTCCAGGGCGCGATTGCGCTGCGACTGGGAGCGGTCGCCGTGGATCATGGCTACCGGGATTCCGGCTTTGCTCAGGCGGCGGGCAACATGCTCGGTGCGGCGCTTGGTGCCGACGAAGACGAGTAACTGTCCTTCCTCCTCGGTGACGACGCGGTGAACCAGGGAGGCTTTTTGATCCGGATCGACCTCATAGGCGAGAAGGCGAACGTTGCTGGAAGTCTGCTGGGTGGAGCCGAAGGACAGCCGAACAGGATTGTGAAGAATTTCGTCGAGCAGGTGCGCTACAGCCGGATCGATGGTGGCTGAAAAGCAGAGCGTCTGGCGCTGTTTTGGCACTTTGGCGACGATGCGGCGAACTGCTGGAATGAAGCCCATATCGAGCATGCGATCGGCTTCGTCAAGGACTAATACCTCGACACGGCGGAGGTCGATGAGGCGGCGTTCGAGGAAGTCTTCAAGACGCCCGGGCGTGGCGACGACGAGCCGTGCTCCGGCCTGAAGGTCCCGGATCTGGGTATTTTCGCTGGCTCCGCCAATCAGCGTTGCAGCGCGTGGCAGGGCCTTCCCTGCCAGCTGCGCATATTGCTTTTCCACCTGTAGCGCCAGTTCGCGGGTGGGCGTAAGAATCAGCACTGCCGGGTGCTTGCCTTGGGAAGCCAGCAGGCGCTCCATGGCAGGCAAAAGAAAGGCCAGGGTTTTACCGGTGCCGGTTTCGGCGGTGGCAAGTACGTCTCTGCCTTCCATCGCGGGTGGAATGGCCGCGGCCTGGACGGGCGTAGGGTTAACAAATTGGTTACGGGCAAGCTGCTGCTTTAGGTGGGAGGAAAGATTCAGTTCAGAAAATTGCATGAAAAAGCGGTCTGCTCTCTTTGGATTGGCAGCCGTGAAGTGTTCACGTGATCTGTTTGCACAATCGGGAATGTTGCGAAGACAAACGGGGCATGTGAGCCCGGAAAGGATTCCGGTTCAGATCCGAGCCGGAACGGCACCTGCGTCTAAGGGCAGGTTCTAAGCAACTGTAGAATAGCACAGCTTGCCATGGCGGCCGTTTATTTTCGAAGAATCGCGGGCGATCGCGTTCCGAAATGGTGCGGTGAATCAGCGGCAGTTCATTCGGTGCTTTAAGGTGTAGCAGGTTGCGTAATTTTGGCTTGTTCCGGAGTGATTGTGATGGCTTCGGAAACATGAGCTGTGAGCAGAGCACCGGATGGAATGATCGCATCCTTCCCGTGGATCAGAAGAGAAGACAAGCCAACGGCGGGAATCCAGAGCAGGGATCGCAACGTGTTGATCGGAATGGAACCAGCCATTGTCTCCCGACCAGAGAGCGGAATTCTTGCGCCGGGTAAATCCAGTGCAGTCACCTGAAAAGTGATCTCCCCGGGTCTGCCCAATGCTCCATTCGAGTTAACGGCAGTCACGCGTCCCAATGCCGGTGTTCCTTTCGCCGCGACGAGATACCCGTGGATGACCAGATTGTCCGCCAGGACCAGCGGCAAGGGGTCGCCAATCTGGGCGGTATTTGAGTTGATCGTCCTGGTGAAGGCGAGTTTGACGGGTGTGCCGGGCGGCAGCGAGATTGGCGCAGACAA
>CAZWSD010000117.1:0-8784 GCA_964636535.1 uncultured Acidobacterium sp.
AAAACACGTCCCTAATCACGCGCCGCAATCAGCACCTGTGAGAAATGCGGGCTAGCACTGGGGGCGCGGGCGCTGCGTCAACTGGGGCTCGTGGCGTTTGCCCCGGCCACGGAGGGAGTGCTGGCGAAGCTGGGACGGGTGCTGCCGGATGCGCTGCGGGAGAGCATGCGCACGGTGGAAGATGTAGTGGCAGTGGAGCCTGGGCCGTGGACGATTTCGACGTCGGCGGAGTACCTGGTGCGGGCGGCGACGGCGATACGGATGTGCCAGCGGGTGCGCTTTGAGTATCGAGCTGGGACGGGCGCCTGCACCTCGCGGAGAATCGATCCTTATGGAGTGCTGCATACGGACGGGCGCTGGTATCTGATTGGTTATTGCCACACCCGCAAGGATACGAGGATGTTTCGGCTGGACCGGGTGAGCCACCTGGAAGCTTGCGAAGAGACGTTTGCGCCGCCAGCGGAATTTAATGCGAAGGAGTGGCTTCAGGAGCGGATGCACCTGATGCAATCGGAATATCAGATCGATGTGTGGATCGATATGCCGTTTGCGGAGGCGGAGCAGACCTTTGGGCCGTGGAGGGTGGCGATCGAGGCGGAGGGGGGTGGCACGCGGTTGCGTTGCGGGCGCGACCGGCTGGATCACTTTGCCGGGATGCTGCTGAGCGTCGGGTGCGGGATTGTGGTGCGTGCTCCAGAGGAATTGCGGGGCACCTTTGAGGATCTGGCGCGCCGCGCGCTGCAGGCGGCAGCGGCAATATAGCGGTCGGTCTGGCCGTGGCGGGCGCGACGGTTGGCGGAGTGTTCTGGCGCACAGTAGATGTGCCCGACGGGAAAATAGGATGCATCCAAGACGAGTAGAGCGAAGTGGGTTACCTGGGACGGATTTTTTATCGGATATGGTTCGTCGGGGCGGCGGTGTGGTTCTTTGATGCGCTGCTGAGCATGCACCGGCATGCACTGGGGTGGGGGATTGCGCAGGCGGTGCTGGCGGGGCTTTTCCTGCTGTTCGCGCTGATCTTCCGGCGGGAGTATAAGCGGCGGATGGAGCGGAATCGGGAGTAATAGGGACAGGTTGCAGCATCGAGTCCGTACTGGCCGGGACGATGGCGCATGGGGGGAGATGAAAACGGGGGATCAGGCGATCCCCCGTTTGGTTTGGGTACGAGGTGTGAGTTACCTGGAGTGCTCCTGAGCTGCCTGGGTGAGGCTTTCTTCGAAGATGTCGAGGGCGATAGTGGCTTCGTGTTCGTTGAGAATGAGCGGCGGCGCGAGGCGGATGGAGGTTTCGCCGCAGCCGAGGATGAGCAGGCCGTTCTCGAAGCAGAGATCGACGATGCGATCGCGCAATGCGGGGAAGGGGTCGCGGGAGTCCTGATCCTTGACGAACTCGACGCCGATCATGAGGCCGCGGCCGCGGACATCGCCGACGTTGGGATGCTTGCCAAGCCAGGTGCGCAGTCGGTTGAGCATCTGGCCGCCGATTTTGGCTGCGTTGGCGATGCCTTCTCGTTCGAGGATGTCCATGGTGGCGAGGGCGGCAGCGATGGCGACGGGGTTTCCGCCGAAGGTGGAGGCATGGGAGCCGGGCTTCCAGTCCATGATTTCGGCCCTGGTCATGCAGACGCTGAGGGGCATGCCGGAGGCGATGCCCTTGGCGATGGTGATGATGTCGGGTTCGACGCCGGAGTCCTGAATGGCCCACCAGCGGCCGGTGCGGCCCGCGCCGGACTGGACCTCGTCAGCGACGAGGAGGATGCCGTGCTTGTCGCAGATGCGGCGAAGTTCCTGAAGGAAGACGGTGGGGGCGGGGACGTAGCCGCCTTCTCCCTGGATGGGTTCGACGAAGATGGCGGCGACTTCTTCGGGGGCGAGAACGGTTTTGAAGAGCTTGTCTTCAATATATCGTGCACAGCCGAGCGCGAAGGCTTCCGTTTCCTGCGGGCCACCGCTACAGCCACGATAGGCATAAGGGTATCGGATGTGGGTGACGCCGGGGACGAGCGGCGAAAAGCGACGGCGTTGCTGGGGCTTGGATGCGGTAAGGGAAAGCGCGCCCATGGTGCGTCCGTGGAATGCGCCGAAGAAGGCGATAACGTGTTGGCGGCCAGTGTGATAGCGGGCGATTTTGAGGGCGCACTCGACGGCTTCGGCGCCGGAGTTGCCGTAGTAGAAGCGATGAGGTCCCTTCATGGGCGCGACCCTGGAGAGTCGCTCGGCGAGGGTGACCATGTGCTCGTAGTAGAAGTCGGTGCCGGACATGTGGATGAGTTCGGCGGCCTGCGTCTGGATAGCGGCTACGACCTCAGGATGGCAGTGCCCAGTGGAGCAGACGGCGATGCCGGCGGCGAAGTCGAGGAACTCGTTGCCGTCCACGTCTTCTACGCGGATGCCGCGGCCCCGCTTGGCGACCATGGGGTATGAGCGGGTGTAGCTGGGCGAGACGTAGCGGTCGTCAGCCTCGACGACGGCGCGGGCCTTGGGGCCAGGAAGCGGCGTGTTGATTTTGGGGCCGTAGGTGAGGCGAATCTGATCTTCAGTCTGATTAACGATGGGCGTCATAAGCAGTTCTCCTTGCGGACAGGGGATGTATTTGGCGGGGTCCCCGGGAAAGCGTTGTGCTACCCGTGAAAGCCGGGCAGCGAAACAGAAGCTGGGTGGGAGGTCCCTCTTCACGCCGACCGGTCCAGCCCCGAGCCAATGGTCCGGGCGGACGCGGCGGGGCAGCGGTGACTAGTCGCTGCCGAAGAGGCTAGGTCGCGTGCGGGTAGGGAGCACGCGGAGATGCCGCCGCGGGGCGATGGCGCGCACAAACGCACCGGTCCAGCTCTTTCGGCTGAACGCGACCGGATACGGGATGTGCTTGCTGCGCATGGGATCAGACTGAGGGCGAAGTTACTCGACGGAATCGCTTGAATGAAGAGTAGCACGCGCTTCGTGAAATCTGGAAGAAGATCGTGCTGAGGTATGGTCCGAGCCGGTCACGGAGGGTTAGCGAATCAAGATGAAGCCAGGGGTCTGGGCTGCGACTTTTCCAGATGCCGGAAGGCCGTTCTGAGGAGAACTGGAGTGGCAAAAGTTGTTACGACGGCCATGAGTACCAGGATTGTGAAGAGTTGAGGTCCGATGAGCCCGTTGGAGAGAGCGATGTTGGCGATGACCAATTCCATGACGCCGCGTCCGTTCAACCCCATGCCGAGGGTCCAACTCTCGCCGTGTCCAAGTTTTGCAAGTCTTCCGCCGATGTAGCCGCCAAAGATTTTTCCTGCGAATGAAACGATGAGGACGGCTGTGACAAGGGGCCAGTTCCTGAGGCTGGAGGCATTGAATTCGAGGCCTATGGCGGCGAAGAAGATAGGTCCGACGAAGCCCATGGTTATGCTAGAGGCTGTTTGCTCAATCTGTTTGAAGTTCTTTTTTCCGAGGGCTTCATGGCTGAGGAGCATGGAGCCGAAGAAGGCTCCGACGATGAAGTCGAGGCCGAGAAATTCGGAGAGGCTGGCGAAGGCAATGACGAAGAGCAGGATACTGGCAAAGCGGACCTCGTCGCCCTTGAAGCTGCTGAGGATGTGTTCCAGGGCGCCCGTGGATTTGAGCCTTCGAGTGAGAGAAAGACGGCGGATGAGACGCGCGGCGATCGCGAAGATGATCATGAAGATAAGCGCCTTGCCGAGTGATTCTCCGATGGAAAGCAGGAGCATCTGGGGGGTGGCCGGGGCAGCTTTGAGATTGAGAATGACGCCCAGAATGAGGAGTGACACCACGTCATTGGCAACGGAGGCTGAGATGACCTTTTGGCCGATGTTGCTTTGGAGTCTTCCGAGGTCCATGAGGATTCGAACGCTGACGGGGAGGGCAGTGATGGCGATACACAGGCCGAGAAATGTCATGCGCATGTCGTCCATGCCAAAGACGAGTCCGAGCATGATACCGCCAACGAGAGGTACGAGAAAGCCCGCAACGCTCACCCAGGCCTTTCGACCTCGAAATGAGTCCAATAGAGCATCGAGGTCCATTTCCATGCCGGCAAGAAAGACGAGCAGCAGGACACCTATATCCGCGATAGCTTTGATCGCAGGCGTGTATTGGACGTAACCCAGGCATGAAGGGCCGAGAATGACACCGGCGGCGATTTCCCCCATCATCGACGGCTGCCCGAATCGAGAGGCAATTTCTCCGAGGACTCGCGAGAAAAGCAGCAAAAGCAGAAGAGCCTGTATGAGAGACATCCCTGACCCCGTTCCAGATGGAGTGTTTAGGCTAGCACAACGGCTTGTGAGCGAATACCTAGCCATCGATCTGATCGAGTTGCGAGCGATCGGCCGGTTGAGGGCAACGGGGCTGTGGTTCGATGCAAGCATCGGAAGGTCAGGAGACCGATGGCGGAAACAGGAGTCGGGGATTCAGTGGAATCCGGGCCGATGCATGGAATTTTAGTCACTTCAGTGCATGCGGATGAGAAATTCGATGGGGCGTCCCGGGGAAGGAAGAGTTGTAATTGTGAGTAAGGATTTTGGTCAGCAAGCTTTGCGATGTTCGGCAAAACGGTAGGATGTTGATAGCCCATGGGTTCTCCGTCGCCCCAACTAAAGCCTGCCCGGATTGCCGTGGCGCTTGCATTTGTCTGTCTATACGTCTGCTGGGGCGCGACGTACACGGCCAACAGCGTTGGTGTGAGCCTTTTGCCTGCGACGGTTCTGGCAGGCACACGTTTGTCGATCAGCGGAAGTATTTTGCTCGCTTTTTGTTTTTTCACGGGAAGGAAAGTCTTCTTCTCTCGCGGAGTGATGCTGCGGTTGTGGTTATTGGGCGTGATTCTGTTGTTTGCGGGCCATATTGGCCTGGTGTGGAGCGAGAAGTATGTAGCCAGTGGGCTGGCGGCTCTGGTTGTGGCCGTAACGCCACTCTACGTGGCCGTGATTGAGTCACTGTTGCCGGGCGGCGAGCGTTTGCGTCAGCGCGGGGTGATCGGGCTGCTGCTGGGTTTTTTTGCCCTGATGGCGCTCATGTGGCGGGACTTTGTTGCCAGCATGCGGGCGCCGACGCATGGAACCACAATGCAGATGATTGCTGCGGCGGTGCTGCTGCTGGGTGCGCTGAGTTTTGCATCGGGCTCAGTGCTGTCCAGGAGGATGCATCTCCCTGTGCATCCGCTGGTGGCGGCGGGATGGGAGATGCTGGCGGCGGGTGTGTCCGAACTATTCGTTGCCACGGTGACATGGCAATGGCCCCACGCTACCTGGAATGAGCGGAGCGTTGCGGCAGTTTCCTATCTGATACTCTTTGGGTCGCTCCTGGGCTTCAGTTGCTACATCTGGCTGATTCATCACGTGCCAGTGGCCAAGGTGGCGACCTATGCGTATGTGAATCCGGTGGTGGCGGTGATTCTGGGCATGGGGTTTTTGAATGAGCATCCGCACCCAAGCGAATACGTGGGGATGGTGGCGGTGGTGTGCGCGGTGGCGCTGGTGACGTCGTCGCAGATGAAGAGCGGCAAGAGGGTGGCGGAGCTGGAAGTGGCTCCGATTGAGGATAAGGCGTAGGGGTAGCCCCAGTCCCCGGTATCGGGTTGACAGAGTTTGCAAAGCCTTGGAGTGTTAGCAAACAACAGGCCACTGGAGTTTATTTGCGCTTCCAGCGGACGCCGTCTTTGGAGTCTTCAATGAGGATGCCTTTGGCGGCGAGGTCGTTGCGGATCTGGTCGGCGCGGGTGAAGTTGCGGGCGCGTTTGGCATGGGTGCGCTCGTTGACGAGAGCTTGGATCTGGTCGTCAGAGAGACCGCGTTGTGCGAGGACTTCAGGCGCGGCCTGGTCGAGGCGGCCCTCCTGTTCGGCCCAGTCGAGGGCGAATTGAGTGACGGCGGCGTCGCGGTCTTCGAGGACAGCGAAAACAGAGTCGAACTGGCGGAGGGCATCCAGGATGGCGGCGGCGTTTCCGTCGCCGAGGGTGTTTGCGTCCATGGCGGCGTTGGCTGCGCGGACGAGATCGAAGATGGCGGCGCGGGCTTCGGCGGTATTGAGGTCGTTTTCGAGGCCTGTGCGGAAGGCTTTGCGGCATTCTTCGGTTGCGGCAAGGAGTTCGAGGTTGGTCTCGGCGGCGCGGTGCGCGGTGAGAACGCGCTGGTGGAAGTTGCGGAGGCGATCAACGGCGGCAGTCTCGGCAGCGAGGCCCTCAAAGGTGAAGTTGAGCTGCTGACGATACGGGACCGAGATCAGCAGCATGCGGATGGCGGAGGCCTTGTAGCCCTTGAGGAGCAAATCGCGGAGGGTGAAGAAGTTGCCCTCGGACTTGGCCATCTTGCGGCCTTCCACGAGTAGAAAGCGGACGTGAAACCAGTGACGGACGAAGGTTTTGTGGGAGGCGCACTCTGACTGGGCGATTTCGTTCTCATGGTGCGGGAACATGAGGTCTTCGCCGCCGGCGTGGAGGTCGAGGGTGTCGCCGAGGTATTCCATGGCCATGGCGGAGCACTCGATGTGCCAGCCGGGACGGCCCGGGCCGAGTTCGGTTTTCCAGAAGTGTTCGCCGGGCTTGGGAGCTTTCCAGAGGGCGAAGTCGCGGGCGGAATCCTTTTCGTATTCGTCGAGGTCGACGCGAGCCCCATCGGTGATGCCGGTGAGATCTTTTTTGGAGAGCTTGCCGTAGCCGGGGAAGCGGGAGATGCGGAAGTACCAGGAGCCGTCTTCGGTCTGGTAGGCGATGTCCTGGGCGGCGAGTCGCTGGATGAGCGAGACCATGAAGGGGATGTGTTCGGTGGCGCGGGCGATAACCTCGGGACGGGCGACGGTGAGAGCGTCTAGATCCTCAAAGAAGGCGCGCTCGTATTTCTGCGTGTATTGGGAGATGGGCAGGCCGGCCTGGGCGGCGTTGCGGATGATTTTGTCGTCGACGTCGGTGATGTTCATGACGTGGCGGAGCTTTAAGCCTTCGAGCAGAAGGGAACGGCGGAGGACGTCGACATGGCAGAAGGTGCGGAAGTTGCCGATGTGGCCGTAGTCATAGATTGTGGGGCCGCAGGCGTACATGCGGAAGGTGCTGCCGTCGGCTGGGTTGAGGGGTTCGATTTGGCCGGAGAGGGTATTGAAGAGACGAATCATTCGGGCAGCAGGCCTGTTTGGGCGCGAGGTGTCGCGTATCCTTATGAAAATTCTACCAGTCGGCGGATCCTGGCCAGGGCTGAGACGGGGAGTGAGAGGTAGGGGGCAGGCGCGGACGGGAGACGCGTAAGTGACAATAATGTCATGGATTTACGCCTTGCAGTCGCCGAGGAGGGGTGACGATAATGGAGGCTGAGTTTTCGTGTCTGGCGGGTAGGCGGAAATGAGGGGCTCGATGATGAAAGCTTCGAGTGTACTGAAAAAGCTGGGGCAGAGCAGAGTCTTTGGCGAGTGCGAGTACGTCTTAGAGGGAGAGATGAGAACGGCGGCGCTCAAACTGGCGGAGGTGACGCAGGCGGAGAACCTTGCGGTCGCGGAGGGATTGCGTCGTCATGATCCGGAGCTGCTGGACGAGCTAATAGTGCGATACCAGCATCGGTTGTTGCGATATCTGCTGTATCTGACGGGGAATCGCGAGCAGGCCGAGGATATGTTCCAGGAGACCTGGATGCGGGTTTTGCAGCGTGGTTCGCAGTACAACGGAGCGGCGCGATTTGATACATGGTTGTTTACGATTGCGCGGAACCTGGTGATTGACCTGCGTCGGAAGCGGCAGATGGCGAGCCTGGAAGAGCTGTCCGAGTGTGGCGGGATGGATCTGGCGCTGGACACGGTGAGCACGGAGAAGTCGCCATTTGAGCAATTGCAGACATCGGAAAATCGAAAGATGGTAGGGCAGGCGCTGCTGGAGCTGGACCTGCTGCATCGCGAGGCGATTGTGTTGCGGTTTCAGGAAGAGATGACGCTGGAAGAGGTATCGCAGGTGACGATGACGCCGCTATCGACGGTGAAGTCGAGGCTGTACCGGGGGCTTGCGGCGATGCGGCTGCGGGTGGCGGCGCTGGAGGACGGGAGCGGGCAATGAGCTTGCAGCGGGAACAGAGTGAAGAGCTGCTCGAAATGCTGGAGGTGCTGGGTTCTCGGCAGATGCCCGAGGTGGTGCAGCGGACCCGGCGCAACGTGATGGAGGCGGCGCAGCGGATGCAGGAAGTGCGGGCGCAGGGCAGGCGGCGGCTGGGCGTGGTGCTTCTGACACTGCTGGCGTTCCTGTTGCTGGCGACTCCCGCGATCTGGAGCTTCATCGAGGCGACATTTATCGAGGACGCATTTGCGGATGTTGCGTTGTTGACGCTGACGGTGTTTATGGTGCTGTTGTCGACGATGATGGGCGCGTTGTTGAGCCGGGGGCGGCGGCGTGGAGCGCGGGAGTAACGGAAAGGCCGCCGGGCCTCACCGGCGAGGATGCAGACGATCCAATAGCCGGAGAGAGTTGCGCAGGGAGCGGAATTCCGGTAAGGGTGGTGTGGTCCGATGATTCAAGGAGGAATGTGAACATGAGCGCGCAGGTGATGCCGTTAGAGTCGCGTATCACCGACGAGTTGCGGTTAATTCCGCGCTGGTCGATAGTGTGCGCGCTGGTCACGTTTGTGGCGGCTCAGTACTATTTCTGGGTTTTTTTGCCGCAGGTGCGACATGGATCGAGCCATATTCCTGCGCTGCTGCACGTATACCTGACGACATCGCTGGGCGCGCTGCTGGCGCTGTATTTCCTGATGGTTGGGTACATTACGCAGGATGCGCCGCGGCGCGGGATGAACGTGCGGGTGTGGATGATCTGCGTGGTGAT
>CAZWSD010000118.1:0-8749 GCA_964636535.1 uncultured Acidobacterium sp.
TCAATGCCGAGAAGATGTTGCCGCTGCCCTTCTGGCAGGCGGTGACGGGCATTCTATACAACGTAGCGATCGCGGCGGCAGCGGTGCATGCGTTGTAAGTGCTTCAGTCAGATTGCTGTCATTGGAAGGAACTTACATCTGAGGCGAGACTTTGAGCTTGGTTAAGCTGGATGGAAGCCGTATAGGCATTATCGGGCTGGGATACGTTGGATTGCCGCTGGCGGTGGAATTCGGCAAGCACTTCGAGACAATTGGATTTGATATAAAGTCGGAGAGGATTGCAGAGCTAAAAGATCAGTGCGACAGAACGCTCGAGGTGTCGCGGGAGGACTTGCGGAATGCAAAGCGGCTCGCCTTCACGGACGAGCTCGCCGGCCTGCGGCGTTGCAACGTGTTTATCGTCACGGTGCCTACGCCTGTGGATCAGTTCAAACGTCCGGACCTGATGCCTCTCAAGAAGGCAAGTGAGGACGTTGCCGCCGTGCTAGGGAGAGGGGACACTGTTGTGTTCGAGTCGACAGTCTATCCTGGCTGCACCGAAGATGTTTGTGTTCCGATCTTGGAGAAAGAGTCGGGGCTGATGTTGAACCGCGATTTTTTCGTAGGTTACAGCCCGGAACGAATCAACCCGGGCGACAAGAGTCATCGGCTTGGCACAATCAAGAAGATCACGTCCGGTTCTACGCGCGCGGCGGCCGACTTTATTGACCAGCTGTATTCAACCATCGTTACCGCGGGAACACACAGGGCTTCGAGTATCAAGGTGGCCGAGGCCGCCAAAGTCATCGAGAATACGCAGCGGGATGTCAATATCGCGCTCATCAACGAGCTGGCGCTGATATTCAACAAATTGGGTATCGACACCGAGGAAGTGCTGAGCGCTGCTGGAACGAAGTGGAATTTCCTGCCATTCAAGCCTGGGCTTGTAGGTGGGCACTGCATTGGGGTTGACCCGTATTACCTGACTCACAAAGCGCAGGCAATCGGCTACCACCCGGAAATGATCCTTGCAGGTAGGCGCCTGAATGACAAAATGGGTAGTTACGTAGCTGGCGAAGTCATCAGATTAATGACCGCCAAGCGCATCCACATTAGCGGCGCTCGGGTATTGGTCCTGGGGTTCACGTTCAAAGAGCATTGCCCGGATACGCGAAACTCGAAGGTCATCGATGTGATAAGAGGTTTGGAAAAGTACGGCGCGAATGTCGATGTTCATGACCCCTGGGCGAACGCTACTGAATGCCGGCGTCAGCATGGCGTGAATCTCGTCCGCGAACTGGATTCGAAGCGGTATGACGCTGTAGTCGTAGCGGTCGCCCACCGGGAATTTCGCGATTTGGGCGCAGCTGGAATGCGCCGACTCTGCAAGAAGAATCATGTGCTTTACGACATCAAGCACGTGTGCAAGGCTTCTGAGGTTCACGGGCGGCTATGAAGCGCGCGGACCTAAGACTGTTTTGCGGATGAGCCGGATTTTGGATATGCAATGGCGGACTCTGTTGACAACATACGCAGGGCAAGCCTTCATTTCGCTACCAGGCGGATTGCCGATCTGATGTGTCCCGGGGGCTTCCCGTTGAGTTCGGGTTATGCGGGTGAGACAGCGACTGTCAGGTGCCGACTCGCGGCCGCAGGTGTGCGCTACCTCCATGTGCGCGTTACTGTGCAGGCATCCCTGGGGTATGGCGACTCGCGGGCCATTATTGAGTGCCGGCTCTTACGGGTGCTCAACGACGAAGGTACATCTCGGGCGCGGTGGTACGCGGCGGAGGCGCTTGTCAATGATGTGTGCCGCGCGTGTGCTTTTTCGATAACTCGGGTTAGACGTCTAAAATCTCAAGCTGGTCTGCAGCGAACTGCTGCTTTGTGGCGAACCATGGCAATTCGAGCCGCGCTCAAGAAGCACGGGGGGCGGGTCGATCGCGCGCCGTGCCGGGTGAAGGTGGGATGCAGGGTGCTGGCGCCGTGGACCATTCGATCTGCCTTCGACGCGAAGAGCGTTGGCTTGCCCAATGTCGCGGTTCTAGCGCAGCTCGTCTTGCGAGAACTTGAGATCGATGCGGCCATGGGGCCTGCTTTGCTCGGTCTGCACGACGCTACGAACAATCTGTCCGGACCCGTGCACGTCGTGTGCCGACGAAGCGGCGAAATCCAGATAGTTCTACGCTTCGTGCACGAAGCGATTCCGATTGACCACGAGCAGAGGCTGAAGTCGGAACTTCACAATCCAATTGTGTCGCCGGACGACTACGTCCGATTGCGCGCGGGCTTCCCTCTACAGATGGACAAGAGGGAGAATCTGCACGGTGCTCGTTCATGGCACCGCAGTCTCCGGCGAGCGCGGCCGACGATGCTGCGGCAGCAATCCGAATGCCGGGCCGCGAGGCATCGAGCAGTCAATTGGAGTCGCCGATGTGTCCCTGCTGCGGATCGGATCGACGCTGACCATGAAGGTCTGCAGGCAACCCGTCACCGCGGTAGCCGTGTACGGCTCACGCAAGTCGATGATCCGGACGCTCGCGAACATAGACTGGATCGAAGTCGCGCAAATGAGTTCTTTCTGCGACACCTTGCGTTCCAAAATGTGGACGTCATGAATCACCAACGCTGTCGCAAATGGGCATAACAGACGCCCCGGGGGAGACGAAGTGAACGATAGCTGGAGCGGGCTTTCCGTACTTATCACAGGCGCCTGCGGCACGATCGGCCGTGAGCTGATGCGTCAATTGATTGCGTTAAGTCCGGCTGAAATAATCGGAATTGATAACAATGAGACGGAAGTCTTCTTCCTGTCGGAAACGTATCGGGAGAATGATAATGTCCGCGTCTATCTCGGTGACGTGAGGGACAAGCAAAAGTTGCTCCAGGTCTCTGAAGGTGTGGATGTAGTGATTCATGTTGCGGCATTGAAGCACGTGATACTGTGCGAACAGTCTCCGAGAGATCCTTTACAGACAAACATCGTCGGTACGCAGAATGTCGTCGAGGCAGCCATTCAGAACGGTGTGAAGCGAGTCATATTCACATCGTCAGATAAGGCAGTGAATCCGACGAATGTCATGGGCACGTCAAAGCTTATGGGGGAGAGGTTGATTACTGCGGCGAACTCATTTCGTAGAGGAATTGGGCCGATCTTTGCGTCTACACGGTTCGGTAACGTATTGGGATCACGTGGATCGGTCATCCCGATTTTTCGCCAGCAGATTGCCCGCGGTGGCCCGGTCACGATCACAGATCGCGGTATGACGCGATTCGTGATGACCGTCGAGGAGGCTGTACGCCTGGTCATGGATTCGGTCTTTATGGCTCACGGCGGGGAGGTGTTCGTCACAAAGATGCCGGTGGCGCGGATTTCGGATTTAGCGGACGTGATGATCAGCGAATTGGCACCTGCCTATGGATACACTGCGAACGACATTCAGATCCGCCTGATCGGAGCGAAGCCGGGAGAAAAGCAATACGAAGAGCTAATGAGTGAAGAAGAGATTCGTCGAACGTTTGAATTGCAGCGCTATTTCGCCGTGATTCCGGCATTCAAGACCGTTTACAAGTCAATTGCGTACGATTACGCGGGGCTCGTTTCGCGATCGGTCAGTCGGCCATATAACTCCGCGCAGGAACAGGCTCTGTCGCCGATGGAATTGCACGCGTACTTGAAACGGAGTGGTCTTCTCGCTAGTGCCGGTTTCGACGGTACGCAAGAACCGGTGTAAGAGAGAAAGCAGATGCGAGTCTTGATCCTTGGTGGTGACGGTTACCTCGGTTGGCCAACCGCAATGGCCCTTGCGAGCAAGAGTCACGAAGTATGTATCGTTGACAACTACCTGCGCCGGACCATCGCAAGAGAAACAGATTCCGAGGCGCTTGTTGCCTGTCCGAATCTTCGCGAGAGAACGGAGCTGTTTAGTGCGACGTTCAATCACAAAATCGGCTACCGTGTCTTTGACTGTTGTGATGCAGCGCGGCTCGAAAGTTTGGTAAGAGAGTTTGCTCCGGAAGCCGTAATTCACTATGCCGAGCAGCCCTCGGCTCCGTATTCGATGATGGGATTTTCTGAAGCCCAACGCACGTTAACCAACAACTTAACTGTAACTTTCAACGCTATTTGGGCAATTCTGCGTCACGTCCCCGATTGTCATCTCATCAAGCTCGGGACAATGGGTGAATACGGTACCCCGAATATTGACATCGAAGAGGGATGGCTCGACATCACTCACAACGGCCGGCGGCACAAGTTTCTGTATCCGCGTCAAGCGGGCAGCCTTTATCACACGACAAAGGTGCTCGACACCGACCTGCTCTGGTTCTACGTACGAACCTATGGACTCAGAGTCACTGATTTGATGCAAGGGCCCGTCTATGGATTGGATACGAGCGAATCAGCAGCGGACAGAAGACTGGCGCCCAGCTTTCACTATGACGACATTTTCGGAACTGTGGTGAATCGCTTCTTAGTGCAGGCAATTGCGGGAATTCCACTAACGGTATACGGGAAAGGAGGGCAGACGCGGGGGTACCTGAACCTTCGTGACACGCTGCAGTGTGTCGAGTTGGCGATGTTGACTCCAGTTGCGCGGGGTGAACTTCGGATTCTGAATCAGTTTACGCAGCAATTCACTGTCGTCGAATTGGCGGAGAAAGTTCGCGACGCTGCGAAACGCCTGGGCGTGGAGGTGCAAGTCGATCACGTTGAGAACCCACGAAAGGAGCTGGAAGAGCATTACTACAATGCCCGGCACAGTGCGTTACTCCAACTTGGACTTAAGCCTCACCTTATGACAGAGGATGTGTTGGTGAACATGCTCAAGCGAATCGCGGAGCATCGCGACGCGATTGATCGCGGAAAGGTTATGCCCAGAGTGTCATGGCGCCACTAGTTCCGTTTGGAGACGAGAGAGCTTGTTGTTCCGCTCTAAGTTTGATTCGAAAATTGCTGGCGCAACATGGATCATGGCGCGGTATGAGGCGATTAACTGTGCAGCTCCGCGTCCATGAACAAGCAGCTTGCAGTGTCAGGTAAAGATCTGTGGGACCAACGCACGGGCCTGGTCTGAGGCGTAAGATGGATAGTGCGGGTAATTTTATTAAGCCGATGGTATTGGCGAATTTGCCACGCGCATTGGAAATCGAATTCGATATGTTGACGAGCGGTAACTGGTGCATTCAGAAGAGACGTACGGTCCCGTCAATTCGCTTCTTGATGTACGAGAACAGCCGGTCAGTGTGGCATGTCAAGACGGCGGCAGAGTCGCAGATCTCATGCTGGATTGCGCAATAAGCGCACTCTACGGAAGCTCGCTTGCGCGAGCGGGCGTTTGCGCGATACGAAGGACAAACCGTTCAATCGGGCGATTAGCAGGTTTGGCGAATAGATCACCGGAGTGTGAGGGAGTCAATCCGCGTGGTGCGCAGTTCTGTGATCTGTGGAATGGGATTCGGAATGCCGCCTGTTCAACATCAGTCGACTGTTCGAGTGGCGTGGAGATAAGAGCGGGAGGTGCATATGCGCGAAGGCATTGCAGTACACTACGTTGGACGAGCGCAATCATCGAGGTATCGGATGCCTTCCCGTGCGCCCGTGCGATCCGCCCTAGGGAGATTCGCGCGTAGAACATCGGCGGTGGGAACGAGAAGAGACACGTAATCATGATCGTCATCCGCGGAAGATAGATGAGGTTGATGAGACGGCTGTTTTTTGGGGTATTGTCGTAACGTCGCTATTCCGGTCGACGACCCTGAATGAACTTCTCGAAATTCAATGTCATGCATTTTCAATATTATCTCATTGGTTAAGGGTGGTATCGGTTGCGAGTGTTGCCGCCTGGAATAGGGAGAGGCAATGCGGATGACAGTCTGACACTGTGACCTGTCACTGCGAGTCATCATCCGACACAATACGAACATCAGGTACGCATGAAATGCAACGACGAGCATTGATCACGGGAATTACGGGGCAAGACGGCGCGTATCTTGCAGAACTTCTGTTGTCCAAGGGATATGAGGTACATGGAATCAAACGCCGCTCGTCATCATTCAACACCGGTCGGATAGATCATCTCTATCGGGACCCGCACGAGCAGAACGTGCAAATGCATTTGCATTACGGAGATCTAACGGATGCGACTAATCTGATCCGTATAGTTCAGCACGTCCGACCGGACGAAATATACAATCTCGCCGCGCAGAGCCACGTTGGGGTGTCCTTTGAGACGCCGGAATACACCGCGAATTGCGATGCACTTGGAACTCTAAGGCTGCTTGAGGCGATCCGGATTCTTGGGTTGGAAAAGCAGACGCGGTTCTACCAAGCATCGACTTCGGAAATGTTCGGTAAGGTGCAGGAAATACCGCAATGCGAGACTACCCCCTTCTATCCACGCTCGCCTTACGGAGCTGCCAAGGTTTACGGACATTGGATCACCGTTAATTACCGCGAGGCATATGGTCTGTTTGCATGCAGCGGAATTCTGTTTAACCATGAGTCCCCGATACGGGGAGAGACATTTGTGACTCGAAAGATCACGCGGGCGCTAACCCGGATCTTCGAGGGGCTCGAGACGTGCCTTTATCTCGGAAATTTGGAGTCTCGCCGAGATTGGGGACACGCTAAAGATTTTGTGAGGGCACAGTGGCTAATGCTGCAGCAGGAAGTCGCAGAAGACTTCGTAATTGCGACCGGAGAGCAGCATTCAGTTCGTGAATTCATTGAAGAAGCGGCGCGATATTTAGACATTAGACTTAAGTGGCAGGGCGCGGGCATTGACGAGTGCGGTATTGACGTAAGCACCGGTCGGACGATCATTAGGATTGATTCGCGGTACTTTAGGCCAGCTGAAGTGGACACTTTGCTAGGAGATTCAACAAAGGCACGGCTCAGGCTTGGCTGGAAGCCGGAGCACAGCTTTTCAGAACTTGTGGCAGAAATGGTCCACGAAGATCTTGTGCTAGCGAAGCGTGATGCGACGATTGCTCGCGAGGGCTTCAAGACGTACCGGTATCGCGAATGAAACCTGATGCGGCGATCTTTGTTGCTGGTCACCGTGGCATGGTAGGTTCGGCTATCGTGCGTCGTCTACATGCGGCGGGATTTACTCGGGTACAGGTGCGAGATCGTTCGGAACTTGATTTGCGGGATCAGGCGGCGGTAGGTTCGTTTTTCGCGGACATCAAGCCGGAATACGTCTTTCTGGCCGCGGCGCGAGTAGGCGGAATTGTTGCAAACGATTCGTATCCAGCAGAGTTTCTTTACGAGAACCTCGTCATCCAGACGAACGTGATTGATGCAGCGTATCGTAGCGGGACGAAGAAGCTTCTGTTTCTCGGATCAAGCTGCATCTACCCAAAGGACGCACCGCAACCCATGTCGGAAGAGTGCCTGCTGACAGGGCCATTGGAACCAACGAATGAGTGGTATGCAATCGCTAAGATTGCGGGATTGAAGATGTGCCAGGCGTACCGAAAGCAATACGGGTTTCGCGCGATATCCGCGATGCCGACAAATCTTTATGGCCCCGGTGATAACTTTAACCTCAAAAGTTCCCACGTTTTGCCGGCGTTAGTTCGGAAGTTTGATGAAGCGAAGCGCGGAGGGGCACGACAAGTGGAAATTTGGGGTACAGGGAAACCACGGCGTGAATTCCTGTACGTTGACGATCTAGCGGAGGCATGCCTGTTCTTGATGAACCACTACGACGACGAGCTATGGATCAATGTCGGATGCGGCTCTGATATCTCGATTGCGAAGCTTGCCGAATTGGTTGCAAAAGTCGTTGGTTTTGATGGGACTGTTAGGTTCGACACGTCAATGCCAGACGGGGTATCGCGGAAGTTGCTTGATAGCGGAAGATTGGCGGCCTTGAGCTGGAAGCCACGAATACCTCTTACCATCGGACTTGCTCGTACGTATGAGTGGTACCTGGAAAATCAAGATGTCTTGCGCAGGTAGTTGTACGTGTGACCGAAACTCTGCAACTACCGTGTAATCTGGGCCAAGTGTTCGAGATGCGTAAATGACCTGCGGTCACGGGAGCCGGGACGCCATCTGCGCGAACGCTTGCAATTCCAGAGAATTGAGATCATGGATCAGAGGACTGCCGAGGGGCGATTGAGTCGTCATCGACCACAAGACACACATAACCGAAAAGTGGACGCAACTCGAGATAAATCGGAAATCGCAATGTCAAATCTAACAAGACAAGGCGCACTCATTCACTATGAGCCTCTCAAGGGGGCAGGTGAGCGCTATGAGCAGCAGATTATCGATTTGATTCAGGAACGACGCGTGTCGAGCGTGTGCGAGGTTGGAGGTGGCGCACACCCCTTGCTGACGCCGGAACATCTCGCGATTGATTATACAGTTCTCGATATTTCTGCGGAGGAGCTCGCAAAAGCAGCGTCGGGTTACACTAAGCTTGTAGCAGACATTGCCGCGCGTGACTTTTCCTGCGAACCTCGTTTTGACGTCGTCTTCACGAAATTCTTGGCTGAGCATGTGCGGGACGGAGAGCAGTTTCACCGTAACGTGTTTGGCATGCTCAAGCCTGGCGGTGTCGCATTCCATTTGTTTCCGACGATGTACGCATTGCCGTTTTTTGCGAACCGTCTGTTACCGGAGCGGCTCGGGCGGCTCGCTCTCGCGCTTTTCTCTCCAAACCGAATTTACGGGAACGAGGGCAAATTCCCGGCGTATTACCACTGGTGTTGTGGACCAACAGATAGGCAGATTCAGCGTTTTACGGAAATAGGGTTT